>CALRZA010000060.1:0-8651 GCA_943372535.1 Auritidibacter sp. Marseille-P8566 | reverse complement strand
GACGCGGGCGACCGTGCGCGACCTCGTGATGCGCGCCGACTCGATCCAGGCGTTCAGCGAGTTCCAGACGCTGGTGTCGCGCGACGACACCCGCCTCGACGTGCTCGCCAGCGACTCCGACCCGCTCGTCGCCGACGCCTTCGACGAGGACGACTACACGATCGTCGCCGACCTCGCGTCGCGCTTCTACTCGGTGGCGATCACCGACTGCGGCACGGGCATCGTGCACTCCGCGATGAAGGCCACCCTGCAGCGCGCCGACGCGGTCGTCGTCGTCTCCGGCGGCAGCGTTGACGAGGCGCGTCTGGCCTCCGAGACCCTCACCTGGCTCGAGTCGAACGGCTACGAGCACCTCGTCGAGAACGCCGTCGTCGCCCTCAACACGGCGACGCAGGGCACGAACCTCGTCAAGCTCGAGGAGATCGAGGCGCACTTCCAGTCCCGGGTGCGCGACATCGTTCGCATGCCGTACGACCCGGCATTGGCCACCGGCTCGACGATCGAGTACGCCATGCTGCGTCCGATCACCCGGGAGGCCGCGCGCGACCTCGCCGCGCTCGTCGTCGACGGGCTGCCGACGCGCCGGGAGAGCTGAGCGTGGCGGAACGCGCCATCCGGCTCTTCGGCGACCCCGTGCTCCGGTCGGTCTGCGATCCGATCGTCGTGGGCGACCCCCGGGCGTCGGCGCTGATCGACGACCTGCTCGAGACCGTCAAGCTGCCCGGGCGAGCGGGTCTCGCGGCGAACCAGATCGGGGTCGGTCTGCGCGCGTTCAGCTACAACGTCGACGGAGCCGTGGGCTACATCATCAATCCCGTGCTGACGGAGCTCACGGGGGAGCCCGAACTCGTCGACGAGGGATGCCTGTCGGTGCCGGGGTTCTTCTTCCCGCGCCGCCGCTACCCGCACGCGAAGGTCACGGGAATCGACCTCGATGGTCAGACCGTCGAACTCGAGGGCACCGGCCTCATGGCCCAGGCGCTGCAGCACGAGGTCGACCACCTCAACGGGCACCTCTACATCGAAGGCCTCGAGCCCGAGGTCAAGCGCGAGGCGATGCGGCTGATCCGCCAGGCGGCCTGGTACTAGACCGCCCGCCGGATCGGCGGCACTACTGGGGCAGCGAGATGCCCTCGGTGGGCGCTCCCACGTACATGCCCTCGATGACGTCGGTGAAGTCCTTCACGATGACGTCGCGCTTGATGCTCATCTTCGGCGTGAGGTGACCGCTCGCCTCGGTGAGCTCGGCGTCGAGGATCTCGAACTTGCGGATCGATTCGGCGCGCGACACGGTCGAGTTGGCGGCATCCACGGCCTTCTGGATCTCGGCGAGCACCGCGGGGTGCTTGGCGGCGGCGGAGACCGACATGGTGTTGTCGAGTCCGTTGTTGCCGAGCCACGCGGGCAGCATCTCCTCGTCGAGGGTGATGAGGGCCGAGATGAACGGCTTCTGGTCGCCGACGACGATGACCTGGCCGATGATCGGGTTCGCGCGGATCGGGTCCTCGAGCGCGGCCGGAGCGACGTTCTTGCCGCCGGCCGTGACGATGATCTCCTTCTTGCGCCCGGTGATGATCAGGTAGCCGTCTTCGTCGAACTCGCCGAGGTCGCCGGTCTTGAACCACTCGCCGTCGAAGGTGGCCTTCGTGGCCTCCTCGTTCTTCCAGTAGCCGTCGAACACGCAGACACCCTTGACCTGCACCTCGCCGTCCTCGGCGATGCGCACGGTGTTGCCGGGCAGCGGCGGACCGACCTTGCCGATCTTGAAGTTCGACGGCACGTTGACCGACACGGGGGCCGTCGTCTCGGTGAGGCCGTAGCCCTCGAGGATCGTCAGTCCGAGGCTGCGGTAGAAGTGTCCGAGACGCAAGCCCAACGGGGCCGAACCCGACACCGCGTACTCGACGCGGCCGCCGAGCGCGGCGCGGATCTTGCTGAGCACGAGGCGGTCGAACAGCGCGAACTGGAGCTTGAGACCGAGCGGCACGTGACCGGCGTCGAGGGCCTTCGAGTGCGCGATCGCGACATCCGCCGCCTTGCGGAAGATCTTGCCCTTGCCGCCGGCTTCGGCCTTCTGCTCCGACGAGTTGTAGACCTTCTCGAAGACGCGGGGAACCGCGAGGAGGAACGTGGGCTTGAACGAGCCCATCGACGGCAGCAGCAG
Source organism: Auritidibacter sp. Marseille-P8566 (assembly GCA_943372535.1). GTDB lineage: Bacteria > Actinomycetota > Actinomycetes > Actinomycetales > Microbacteriaceae > Rhodoglobus. Next base: position 6,487 of record CALRZA010000060.1, on the reverse strand, counting down.
CTTCGTGTCGGGCTGGTGACCGACCTTGACGCCACCGACGATCGCGAGCACCGAGATGAAGCGCGCGAAGATGTGGGCGGTCGTGATGAAGAGCAGCGTGCTCGAGTTCGGGTTCACGACCTCCGGGATCGCGCGCTGCGCGTTGCGCGTCAGCTCGACGAAGTTGGAGTGGGTGAGGATGCAGCCCTTGGGCTTGCCCGTCGTGCCCGAGGTGTAGATGAGGGTGGCGAGGTCGCTGCCCTTGGCGATCTTGCGGCGACGCTCGATCTCCTCGTCAGCGACGCCGGTGCCGGCCGCGGCGAGCTTGTCGAGGTCGCCCAGGTCGATCTGCCACACGCTGCGCACGGCGGGAACGTCGGCGCGCACCTCGTCGAAGCGAGCGAAGTGGTCCGGGGTCTCGGTGATGATGCCGACCGCACCGGAGTCGGTGAGGTTCCACAGGATCTGAGCCGGGGCGCTGGTCTCGTAGATCGGCACCAGCACGGCGCCCGCGAACCAGGTCGCGAAGTCGATCAGGGTCCACTCGTAGCGGGTCTTGCACATCAGGCCGATCTTGTCGCCCGGCTCGATGCCCGAGGCGACGAGCCCCTTGGCGAGGGCGATCACCTGCGCGTGGAACTCGGCGCTGGTGACGTCGGACCATCCGCCATCGGCGGTCGGCAGGGCGAAGAGCGCCTGATCCGGGGTGGCCTTGACGCGCTCGACCAGAAGGTCGGTGGCGTTGGCATCCGGGTCTGCGTCAACAAGGGCAGGGACAGAGAACTCTTTCACGGCAACTCCTTTGGCACCGGTCGTGGGGCGTTGGGTCTACTCTAATCGCGCTGCGGCTCGGAAAAACATGGGAGCCGTGCCCGCTAAACTTCTCGATCGTGCATGCGATCGGGATTGACATCGGCGGGACCAAGATCGCGGGCGCGGTCGTCAGCGAACAGGGCGAGATCATCGAGGAGCGTCGGGTTGCGACGCAGGCCGGGGACTCCGACGCGATCATCGACGCCGTCGTCGCCATGGTCACCGAATTCGCGGGCCAGCACGAGGTGATCGCCGCGGGCGTGGCCGCTCCCGGGTTCATCGATGCCGATCAGTCGAGCGTCTACTACACACCCAACATCGCGTGGCGCAACGAGCCGCTGCGCGAACGACTGCTCTCCCGGCTGTCGTTGGATGTCACGATCGACAACGACGCGAACGCTGCCGGATGGGCCGAGTTCCGGTTCGGCGCCGGGCGCGAGGTCAGCGACATGACGATGCTCACGATCGGCACGGGCGTCGGCGGCGCGATCGTCAGCGGGGGATCGCTCTTCCGTGGCGGCTTCGGGGCCGGAGCCGAGCTCGGCCACATGCGCATCGTGCCCGATGGGCTCCCCTGTGGATGCGGGGCCCGCGGGTGCATCGAACAGTACGGCTCGGGTCGGGCGCTCATGCGCATGGCCAACGAGATCGCGGATGTCGGCGGCATCGGCCTCCGCCTCGCCGACGCCCGGGCGAAGCACGGCGAGCTCAACGGCGGCATCGTCGGCGAGCTGATCGCCGATGGCGATGCCGGAGCGGTGCGCGCCCTGCAGGAGTTGGGGGCGTGGCTCGGCCAGGCCTGCGCCAGCCTGAGCGCAGTGCTCGACCCTCAGCTGTTCGTCTTCGGGGGCGGCGTCGCCGTCGCCGGCGACCTCCTTCTCGACCCCGTGCGCGAGTCGTTCCGCCAGCATGTGCCGGCCCGGGGATACCACCCCGAACCCGAGTTCGTGATCGCCGAGCTCGTCAACGACGCCGGCGTCGTGGGGGCGGCCGACCTCGCCCGCATCCATGCCCTCGCCCGCTAGAGTGAGTACTTCCGGCCGGAGGTAGTGACGATGTTCTACTGGTTCATGAAGAACCTGATCGCGGGACCGATCCTCAAGACGGTGTTCCGTCCGTGGGTCACCGGGGTCGAGAACATCCCGCGCACCGGGGGAGTCATCCTCGCCAGCAACCACCTCTCGTTCATCGACTCGGTGTTCCTGCCGCTCGTGATGGACCGCCGCATCTACTTCCTCGCCAAGAGCGACTACTTCACCGGCCGCGGCATCAAGGGCTTCATCACCAAGGCCTTCTTCAACGGCACGGGGATGCTGCCGATCGACCGCTCGGGCGGCAAGGCCTCCGAGGCCTCCCTCAACACCGGACTGCGGGTGCTCGCCCAGGGCGAGGTGCTCGGTATCTATCCGGAGGGCACGCGCAGTCCCGACGGCAAGCTCTACCGCGGCCGCACCGGCGTCGCCCGCATGATCCTCGAAGGGCACGTGCCGGTCATCCCCGTCGCGATGATCGACACCGAGAAGGTCATGCCGATCGGCACCAAGATGCCCAAGGTGCGTCGCATCGGGATCGTCTTCGGGGAGCCTCTCGACTTCTCGCGGTTCGAGGGCATGGAGTCCGACCGGTTCATCCTGCGCTCCGTCACCGACGAGATCATGTACGAGCTGAGCCGCATCAGCGGCCAGGAGTACGTCGACATCTACGCCTCCTCCGTCAAGGAGAAGATCGGCTCCCGCAGCCGCTAGCCTTGACTGGTGGCGGTGCCGTTCCGCACCCCGCCATTCCCACAGCAGAAGGACCCTCCCCGTGGTTGACCCGTCAGAGCCCGTTGTCGTCGCCGATCCCGAGGTGATCGCCGGTCTCGACTATTGGCGCACCCTGCCGATCAAGCAGCAGCCGGTGTGGTCCGACCTCGACGCCATCGGTGCGGCCTCGGAGAAGATCGCCAGCCTGCCGCCCCTGGTCTTCGCGGGCGAGGTCGACATCCTGCGTGAGCGGCTGGCCCGGGCCGCCGCCGGTGACGCCTTCCTGCTGCAGGGCGGCGACTGCGCCGAGACCTTCGCCGGGGCGACGGCCCAGCAGATCCGTGACCGGGTCAAGACGATCCTGCAGATGGCGGTCGTGCTCACCTACGGTGCGTCGAAGCCGATCGTGAAGATGGGCCGCATGGCGGGCCAGTTCGCGAAGCCGCGCTCGAGCGACACCGAGACCCGCGGGGATGTCACACTGCCGGCCTACCGCGGCGACATCGTCAACGGCTACGACTTCACCCCGGAGTCGCGGGCGGCCGACCCGGCGCGTCTCGTCGAGGGGTACCACACCGCGGCATCCACCCTCAATCTCGTGCGCGCGTTCACGCAGGGTGGCTTCGCCGACCTGCGCCAGGTGCACTCGTGGAACAAGGGCTTCGCCCAGAACCCGGCGAACAGCCGCTACGAGAAGGTCGCGAGCGAGATCGACCGTGCCATCAAGTTCATGGAAGCCGCCGGGGCCGACTTCGACGAGCTCAAGCGGGTGGAGTTCTACTCGAGCCACGAGGGCCTGCTCATGGACTACGAGCGCCCGATGACACGCATCGACTCGCGCACCGGCACGCCCTACAACACGAGCGCGCACTTCCTCTGGATCGGGGAGCGCACGCGCGACCTCGACGGGGCCCACGTCGACTACTTCTCGCGGGTGCGCAATCCGATCGGCGTCAAGCTCGGCCCGACGACGACCGCCGAGACGATGAAGCAGCTGATCGACAAGCTCGATCCCGAGCGCGAGCCCGGACGCCTGACCTTCATCACGCGCATGGGCGCCGGCAAGGTGCGGGATGCCCTGCCGCCGCTTCTCGAGGCGATCAAGGGCATGGACGCGACGCCGCTCTGGGTCACCGACCCCATGCACGGCAACGGGCTCACGACTCCCAACGGCTACAAGACGCGCCGGTTCGACGACGTCGTGGACGAGGTCAAGGGCTTCTTCGAGGCGCACCGCGCGGCGGGAACGTACCCGGGCGGCATCCACATCGAGCTCACCGGTGACGACGTCACGGAGTGCCTCGGCGGGTCGGAGCAGATCGACGAGGCCACCCTCGCGACGCGCTACGAGTCGCTGTGCGACCCGCGGCTGAACCACATGCAGTCGCTCGAACTCGCGTTCCTCGTCGCCGAGGAGCTCACCGCGTTCTAGCCGCGGCCCGGTCGCCCCGGGCCAGACGGTCGGTGCTCGCTAGAGCTCGCCGATGATCGTGACGGTCGAGCCACGCTTGATCTGCTCGCCCGGTCCCGGGTTCGTCGAGGCGACGACGGCCAACGGGTTGTCCCACGACTCCTCGGGGATGAGGCTGGTGACCTCGACGACGAAGCCGGCGGCCTCGAGCTCGGCCTTGGCATCCGCGATGTTGTCGCCGATGACATCGGGAACCGCGACGAGGTCGGGGCCGCGCGAGATCACGAGGAACACGGAGTCGCCCTCGCGGAACACGCGACCGGCCCCCTCGGCGTTGGGCTCCGGGTCGATGCCGACGACCGTGCCCTCGGGGAAATCGCTGAACGCCTGCTGGCCCGCGGTCGCCGTGAGCTTGACGCCCGCGAGGATCTGGGTCGCCTCCTCGATCGACTTGCCGCCGACATCGGGCAGCGGTCCTGACGAGATGATCAGCGTGACCGCCTGCAGCTCGCCGTAGGTGGCGACGCCGGTGAGCGACACTCCCGCGACATCGAGGGCGTCGATCACAAGACCGGCGGCGACGTCTCCCGAGAACTGGCGGATGACCGGCTCGGCGAGCGTGAACGGCGCGTCGGCGATCGCCTGGGTCGCATCCGCTTCGGTCATGCCGGCGAACGCCGGCACCGGGATCGGGCGCGGGCCGGTCGAGATGAGCAGCTGCACCTCGGTGCCGCGCGTGACGGACTCCCCGATGCCGGGAGCGGAGTCGGCCACGAGACCCGCGACGACGGTGGGGGAGTCGATCTGACCCGTGGCCTCGAGCACGACGAGGCCGAGGTCGGCGAGGGCGACGCGCGCATCCGCTTCGCTGAGGCCGGCGAGGGAGTCGGGAATCGTCACCCGGGAGCCGGGTCCAGCACCGAAGTACCAGCCTGTCGTCGCTGCGATCGCGACGACGAGGGCGATGATGCCGGCGATCCACCAGCCACGGCGACGGCGCCGGGCGGCGACCGTCGTCAACGCCGCGGTGCTGTCGCTGACCGGGGTCGCGGGCGCGAGGGCGACCCGACTGCCGATCACGGCGGTCTCGGCGGTGCTCGACGAGGCGCGCGCGCCCGGCAGCACCATCGTGCGCTGGGTCGGGGTGGCGCCGGTGGGCAGTGCGGTCATGAGCGAGCTGTGGGTCTCGAACAGGCGGTCGAGCAGGGCCCGGGCATCCTTGGGACGCTCCTCCGGGTCGCGGGCGGTCGCCCACAGCACCAGTTCGTCGAGCTCGGCCGGCACGCGCGGATTGCGCGAGCTCGGCGCGGGGACCGAGTCGTTCGCGTGCTGGTAGGCGATCTGCATCGGCTGCTCGCCCTTGAAGGGCTGCTCGCCCGCAAGCATCTCGAACATCATGATGCCCACGGCGTAGATATCGCTGCGGGTGTCGGCGATGCCGCGAGTGACGAGCTCGGGGGAGAGGTAGGCGATCGTGCCGAGCAGCGCCGCGCCCGTGGCAGTGTTCGCGCTGGCCGCGCGCGCGAGGCCGAAGTCGCCGATCTTGATGCGGCCGTCATCGGCGAGCAGCACGTTCTCGGGCTTGAGGTCGCGGTGCACGATGCCGGCCTTGTGCGCGGCGGCGAGGCCCGCGAGCACCGCTTCGAGGATGTCGAGGGTCTGCCCGGTCGTGAGCACCGGGTGCTCCTGAAGCAGGTCGCGCAGGGTGATGCCGGGCAGGTACTCCATGACCAGGTAGGCCATGTCACTGTCCTGTCCCTGATCGAAGACGTTGACCACGTTGGGGTGGGCCAGCCGAGCCGCCGACCGCGCCTCCTGGATGAAGCGTTCCTTGAACTTGCTGTCGTCGGCGAGGTGACCGTGCATGATCTTGATCGCCACGCGCCGCTCGAGGCGCAGATCGGTCGCCAGGTACACGGTGGCCATGCCGCCGCGGGCGATTCGGGAACGCACCTGGTACCGACCGTCGAGAAGCCGACCGATCATCGGGTCCGTCGTGTTGGCGTTCACCGTCCGAGTCTAAAGTTCCGGGCTGGGTGTGCTCCGACCCGACACGGCTCGGCGCTCAGCCCAGCGGTCACCTCAGCGTTCACCCCAGAGCGGCGAACCATTCCCGGGCGCTCGCCTCCCACTTGGCGTAGGCATCCGGGAAGGCGGAGATCTGCACCGCCTGAGCCGCCTCGGTGAGCGACATCGACTCCCAGCCGTCGATGTCGAGAAGGCCGCGGGTGCTCCCGGCGTTCGGGTTGCTCGGGCCGCCGTAGAACAGGCGAGCCGCGTGCGACGGGGTCGTGAGCTGCTCGATCGTGCCCCAGCCCGACGAGGGGCGCTGCTGGAACAGCCCCACGGAGTCGCGATCGCCCCAGTCGAGGTTGCGCATCGTCGACTCCTGCATCGCCGTGGCGAGGGCGATGATGATGCCGTAGTCCGGAACACCGAGTTCGCGGCCGACCTGGATGATCGTGGCCGCGTGCGCGGTCGCCTCGGCGTCGAGACCGGTCACCGGCTGTGCCGGGATGGACTCGCCGACCCCGGGGAG
>CALRZA010000059.1:0-8652 GCA_943372535.1 Auritidibacter sp. Marseille-P8566 | reverse complement strand
CCCGACGATCACGATCGGAATCGTGCCGATGATGATGAGCCAGCCGAGCCGCACATCCGGGTCGTTCTTGGGGATGACGTCGGCGTGGGCACCCTTGCTCTGGCCGAAGTGCTTGAACCATCGGGAGAGGATGCGCCCGATGTCCTTGCGGAAGTAGAGGATCACCGCCAACTCGGTGCCGAGCTGCGTGATCGCGGTGAACGTGGCGCCCGGATCGGTGGCGGAGGGCAGGAATTCGCCCGCGATGCGCAGGTGCGCGCTCGACGAGATCGGCAGGAACTCGGTCAGGCCCTGGATCAGACCCAGAATGATCGCCTCGATGAAACTCAACCGGCGCTCCCTAGTAGTTCAACAGCAGGTCTCCCAGAACCCGCCTGCCAAAGACTAGTGCGTCGAGCGGCACCCGCTCGTCGACGCCGTGGAACATCGCCGGGAAGTCGAGATCGGCGGGCAGCCGCAGCGGGGCGAATCCGTAGCCCGTGATGCCGAGCAGCGAGAGCGCCTTGTTGTCGGTGCCCCCGGAGAGCAGGTAAGGCAGCACGTGGGCCTCGGGGTCAGCGGCGGTGAGTGAGGCGACCATCGCATCCACGAGAGGGCCGGAGAACGGGTTCTCGAGCCCGAGATCCCGGTGCATGACGATGATCTCGACGTCGTCGCCGATGAGGGCCTGCACCTCGGCGAGCACCGCGTCCTCCTCCCCGGGCAGGGTGCGGATGTCGATGAGCGCCTCGGCGCGATCCGGGATGACGTTGTGCTTGTATCCGGCCTCGAGCACGGTGGGATTCGTCGTGGTGCGCAGGGTGGCCTGGATGAAGCCGGCGGCCGTGCCCGAGGCCAGCACGACGGCATCCGGGCCGATCTCGGTGGCGTTCACGTCGAGCAGGCGCGCCAGCTCGTCGACGAGCTGTCGGGTGGTGTCGGTGAGGCGGATCGGCCAATCGCGGCGGCCGAGCGCGACGACCGCCTCGGCGAGGCGCGTGACGGCGTTGTCGTGGATGACGCGGCTGCCGTGTGCTGCGGTGCCACGCGCGACGAGCTTGATCCAGACGAGAGCCTTCTCCCCGGTCTGCAGAAGGTAGGCGCGCTCGCCGCCGACATGCACCGAGTAGCCGCCGACCTCGCTGATCGCCTCGGTCGCGCCGGCGAACAGATCGGGTCGCTCGCGCACCAGATGGTGCGAGCCGAAGACGCCGCCGTTCTCCTCGTCGGAGAAGAACGCGACGACCAGGTCGCGGGCCGGCTGGCGCCCGGATCCGAGGATGTCGGTCAGCGCCCCGATCATCATCGCGTCCATGTTCTTCATGTCGACGGCCCCACGGCCCCAGAGCATGCCGTCGCGGATCTCGCCGCCGAACGGGTCGACGGTCCAGTTGGCGGCATCCGCAGGGACGACATCCGTGTGGCCGTGCAACACGAGGGCGGGCTTGGCCGGGTCGGCCCCGGCGACCCGGGCGACGACGCTCGTGCGACCCGGAGCGGCATCGACGTACTCGGGTCGCAGACCAAGTTCGGCGAGCAAGGATCCGAGGTACTCGGCGGCCTCGGTCTCGCCGTTCGAGCGACCCTCCCCGTAATTCGTGGTGTCGAAGCGGATGAGCGTCTGGGCGACGCCGGCGGTGTGCTCCAGTTGCTCGGGGGATGTCATCCGACCACGCTAGCAGCGTGCTATTGTCGTTCCTCGGCGGTTCATCATGAACGGCCATGCGCGCGGATGGCGGAAATGGCAGACGCGCTAGCTTGAGGTGCTAGTGCCCGTATAGGGCGTGGGGGTTCAAGTCCCCCTTCGCGCACAAACGAAAGAAGAGCGTCACCCCAGGGTGGCGCTCTTCTTCGTTTGCGCCCGAAGGTGCCGCGCGAACCCTAAGAACTTCCTCACGCGCCCGGCGCCGCCTCCGACTCGCCGCGGGTCGATAATCAAGGGGTGTCCCCTGCCCCGTTGCCGCGTTGGCGTCCCCTGCGCTCGGTACGGGAGCGCATCCTCGCGACGATGCTCCTCGTCGCCGCCGCGGGCATGCTCGTCGCGGGGGCGACGGCGTACCTGGTGCAACGCGAGCGGGTGCTCGGCGGCATCGATGACCGGCTTCTCTCCGTGGTGGACGAGGTCGCCTTCGTCGTCAGCGACACCCCTGGGGTCACCGTCGATCAGGCCCTCTCCGAGGTGGTGCAACGCGTTCGGCCCGGCACCGACGAGACCGCGTTCGCCCTCACGACGACGGGCACCGCGCTGGTTCCCGGCGGTGACATCGACTTCCAGCTCGAACAGGATGCGACCTTCGTCGATCGCATCATCGCGGAGACCGACGCCAGCGGCACGGTGCGGGGCACGGCATCCACCAGCGAGCACCTCGTTCGCTACATCGCCGTGCCGGTCGGGGCCGAGGGCGGCACGGAGCGCGGGGTCTTCGTGCTCGCCGTCGACGTCGACGCCTCACTCGGTCCTCTCACCGACGCGTTCCGCACGTTCGCGATCGTGGCGGCCGTGGCGCTCGTCGTGGTCGCCCTCGTCGGCTGGTCGGTCGCCGGCCGTCTGCTCGCTCCCATCCGCCGGCTGCGGGAGACCGCGACCCGCATCACGGCGACCGACGTGAGCGAGCGCATCGCCGTGACGGGCAGCGACGACGTGTCGGACCTTGCGGTGACCGTCAACGGCATGCTCGATCGTCTCGACGGCGCGCTCACCGGCCAGCGTCAGCTGCTCGACGACGTCGGTCACGAACTCAAGACGCCCATCACGATCGTGCGCGGGCACCTCGAACTGCTCGACCCGACCCGACCGGATGACGTCGCCGCGACCCGCGCGCTCGCCCTCGACGAACTCGACCGCATGAACGGGCTCGTGCGCGACATCTCCGACCTGGCGCAGGCGCACCGCCCGCTGCGGCTCGCGATCGAGACGACCGACGTGTCGGCCCTGCTGGAGCGCGTGCGCACCAAAGCCGAGGCGCTGTCGCACGACCTGCGGTGGACGACCGCGGCGGCCCCGGGCATCCTCGCCGAGGTGGATGCCGAGCGCCTCACCCAGGCTCTCCTCCAGCTCGCGGCCAACGCGGTCACCCACGCAGCTGACGCGACCGCGGTGCAGCTGAGCGCCGAGGTCGTGGGCGAACGACTGCTGCTGCGAGTGCGCGACGACGGGGTCGGCATCCCGTTGACGGCGCAGGCGACGGTCTTCGAACGATTCCGCCGCGGGTCCACGGGGCGCGGCCAGACGGGGTCGGGGCTCGGCCTCGCCATCGTCGCGGCGATCGCCCGAGCTCATGGCGGCGAGGCTCGCGTCGAGTCGCTGCCGGGTGCCGGCTCCACCTTCATCCTCGATCTCCCCCGTTCCCCCGCCGCGGAAGGCAGCATCCCATGAGCAGGATCCTCATCGCCGAAGACGAACAGCGCATCTCGTCGTTCGTCGACAAAGGTCTGGTCGCGGCCGGCTACACCACGCAGGTGGTCACGGACGGCGCCGAGGCGATCGATCTAGTGCTCAGCGGCGGATTCGACCTGCTCGTTCTCGACATCGGCCTGCCCAGCGCTGACGGGTTCGAGGTGATGCGCCGCATCCGCCGAGCCGGTGCCACCCTGCCCGTGATCGTGCTCACCGCGCGCACGTCGGCCGAAGACACCCTCGCCAGCCTCGAAGGCGGCGCGAACGACTACATGCCCAAGCCGTTCCGCTTCGACGAACTGCTCGCCCGGGTTCGCCTTCGTCTCGCGGATGCCAACCAGGGTGGCCTGCCTCGCCTCGCGATCGAGGGTCTCGAGCTCGATCTGCGCACCCGGCGCGCCATCGTCGACGGCCGCGAAGTCGAACTCTCGGCCCGGGAGTTCGCGCTGGCGGAGGAGCTGCTGCGCCACGCCGACCGCGTGCTGAGTCGGGAGCAGCTGCTCAGCCGCGTCTGGGGCTACGACTTCGATCCTGGCTCGAACATCGTGGATGTCTACATCGGGTACCTGCGCACCAAGCTCGGCTCCGAGCACATCGAGACGGTGCGCGGCATGGGCTATCGCATGCGCTGACGGCGCACCCGTCGCCTCGACATCGGTACATGCAGCAGGGCCACCGACTCGGGTGAGTCGATGGCCCTGTGAGCCGCTGGATCAGCGGCGAGACTGCTGACTAGTCGTCGTCACTATTGCCGTGACCCGAGTTGTCGTCGTCGTCATCCGAGTCGTCGTCGCTGTTGCCGTGACCCGAGTTGTCGGAGCCGTGACCGCTGTTGTCGTCGGAATCGTCGCGGTCGCCGCCGTGGTCGTCGTTGAGATCGTGCAGCGGGCCGTCGTCGGAGACACCGTCAGGACGGTCGCCGCCGTGGTCGTCGTTCAGGTCGTGCAGCGGGCCGTCGTCGGAGACGCCGTCGGGGCGCAGGCCGCCCTTGTCGTCGTTCAGGTCATGCAGCGGGCCGTCGTCGCTCGAGTTCGACGACGACGGGCTCGGAGTCGGGTCCGGGGTCGACGTGGGCGTCGACGTCGGGCCGGTCGTGAACGACGGGATCGTGGCCTGCGCCACGGCGACGCCGCCGAGCGAGAGCACGACCGCGGCCGCGACAGCGCCCGCGGTGATGGCGGTACGGGTGGTGAAGAGTGACATGGGGTGAACCTCTCGTGGTCGGCCGGAGTGCCGTGATTCAAGAGTCGCGGAGCTGTCTAAGGCTCGGCACAGCCCCCGATGAGAGGTTCCTTAGGTCAGTCGTCGTCGCTGGGGTCGTCGGAGCCACTGCCCCCGGAGCCGCCGCTGCCGGATCCGCTGTTGCCGGATCCGCCGTTGTCCTCGGGCTTGTCGTCAGGTCGGTCTCCGCCGTGGTCGTCGATCTCGACCTCGGTCGGCTGAGGCGCCGGCACGACCGAGACGTCGCTGCTCGACGTGGGGGTCGGGGTCGGCGTGGCCGTCGAGCTCGGGACACCCGTCGCGGCGTCGGTGACGGAGACGATCTCGACGCCGAGGGGCGCCCCCGATTCGTCGGCGACACTCACTCCGGAGACGAGCACGACCGCGAGGGTGACCCCGACACCGGTGAGAAGGCCGAAGGCCCCCCAGGTCGCTGCCGTGCGCAGACCGCTCAATCGGCTCATGGTTCGCTCCTCGCCCGCCCGCAGCGGTTCGCATCCATTCTCGTCGAGACGCGGTGAGCGGTGGGTGAGACTTCTCTTAGTCGGCGACGGCGTCAGGCGCGCCGTAGCCCGCGGTGACGAGGATCGGGATGTGGTCGGACGAGCCACGCGCGAGCGTTTCGACCCCCTCGATGGTGAGCCCCTGCGACGTGACGAAGTCGAAGTGCCCCCGGAAGAACTTGTAGGCCGTGTACGTTCGGCGGTCGCTCAACGACAGGTCGTACCCGGTCTTCTTGACCCTCTCCGACAGACCGTCCTTGAAGAGCGGGTAGTTGTAGTCCCCGACCATGAGGATCGGCGCTCCCCCGCCGAGCTGCTGCAGCAGCTCGTGGGCGGCCTTGATCTGAGTGCGGCGCAGTGAGTTGAGCGCGGTGAGCGGGGCGGCGTGGAAGCTCGCGATGACGATCTGATGGTCGGTCTCGCGGTCGCGCAGCAGGGTTCCGACCAGTCGCTCGGGGGTCGGTGAGAAGACCAGGTCGTGCAGCGACTTCTTCAGCTCGAACGAGCCGCTGTCGAGCTGCTCGTACCGATCGCGGCGGTAGTAGACGGCCAGACCGAGCCGATTGCGCTTGGTGGTGTCGGCCAGGTGCAGGTCGCCGATCTCGGCAGGAAGCTCCGAGGCCGAGACCTCCTGAAGGCAGAGGGCGTCGAGATCGGGCGTCGTGGCCAGATGGGCGAGTTCGCCGACGGCGCGGTGCTTGCGCAGGTTGTAGCTGATAACGCGGATCACAGAATCTTCATCCCTCTCAACACCAAGCCTCCAGCCTAGGGTCCCCGCTCATCATTCGGCGCCGTGACGCGACGGGACAGCCAGCGAAGCAGCAGCCGCAGCACGACGCCGACCGCGAGAACCACGATCCCGACCAGAGTCGCGGTGACGGGCAGGGTCACGACGAGCAGGAGGCACCCCGCCAGCCCCAGGATCGCTCCGATCCGAGGATACCGACGCTCTGCGGGTAGCTGACGCAGCGCGGCGGCGTTGGCGACCGCGTAGTACACGAGCACGCCGAACGACGAGAACCCGATCACGGCGCGCAGGTCGGTCGTCACGACGAGCACGAGAACGACCGCGCCGACGAGCAGCTCCACTCGAGAGGGCACTTGGAACCGGTCGCTCACCGCGGCGAGACCCCTCGGGAGGTCACCCTCCCGCGCCATCGCGAGCCCGGTGCGGCCGATGCCCGCCAGCAGCGCGAGCATCGCCCCGAGCGAGGCGACCGCGGCGCCCGCGCGCACCAGAGGAGAAGCCCAGGACCAGCCGCTGGCGACCACTGTCGCTTCGAGGGGTGCGGATGCCGCGGCGGCCCCCGAGACACCCAGAACGCCGAGCGCCCCAACGGCCACGATCGCGTAGAGCACGAGCACGAGGGCGAGCGCGAGCACGATCGCCCGGGGAATCGTGCGCTCGGGCGCGCGCACCTCCTCGCCGAGCGTCGCGATGCGGGCGTATCCGGCGAAGGCGAAGAAGAGCAGGCCGGCGGCCGGCAGGATGCCCCACGGATCACTGCCGATCGTGGCGACGGTCTGCGGGAGCTCGGGCAGCCCGGTCGAGAAGGCCGCCACAACGACGACCGACAGCACGACCAGCACGAACACGACGATGATCCGGGTCGCGAGAGCGGTGCGGGTGATCCCCAGCAGGTTGATCGCGACGAGCACCACGACCGCCCCGGCGGCGATCGGTCGCTCCCACCCGCTCGGCGCCGCGTAGGCGGCGAACGTGAGCGCCATCGCCGCGACGCTGGCGGTCTTGCCGATGACGAATCCCCACCCGGCGATGAAGCCCCACCAGGGCCCGAGGCGAGTGCGGCCGTAGAGGTAGGCCCCGCCCGCGCGCGGGTCGGCGGCGGCCAGCTGCGCGGTGGAGGTCGCGTTCGCGAAGGCGACGGCTCCGGCGATGACGAGCGCGACGAGCAGCCCGGCTCCGGCCACCTGCGCGGCGGGGGTGAGCACGGCGAAGACCCCGGCACCGATCATGGATCCGAGACCGAGGGCCGTGGCATCCGCGAGTCCGAGGCGACGCGGCAGGCTCGGGCGGTCGATCATGCCCGCACCCTACCCTCGCGCGATTAACATGAGCGCGTGACGACGTGGCAGGAGTTTCGGCAGGAGGCCTTCGGCGACCCCTACATGGTGTGGCACGACGGCCCCGACTTCTCGGCGTTGCGCGACCGCTGGCGGGACGACGAGGCTGGGGTCGCCGCTCTGCTCCTCGAGGGACTCGCCGAGTCGGACCCGCTCGCGGCCGAGTCGATCGGCGAGCTCCCCGCACCGGTCCCCGACTCCTTCCGAAAGGCGCTGACGGCGGCGGCGCCGGAGGCGTCCGGTGACTTCGCGATCCGCGCGGCCTCGGCGCTACACGTCATCACCGGCGACGAAGCCTGGTCGAAGCCCATCGTCGACGTGCTGCTCGGCGGCGACTTCTGGAGCGTGCGACTCAACGCCGCGATCGCCCTCGGACGGTTCTCCCCCACGGTCGACCTCATCGCCGCGGCGATGCTCGGGGTGCAGGCCGATGACTACCTCGTGAGGTACCACAGCGCCAACACCCTGCTGCGCTGGGCGGAGTTGCCCGCTGACATCTCGGCTCATGAGGACTTCGCTCTGATCACCGACGACGCGAGCCCGGCCGACCACGCCCGAGCTGCGGCGGGACTCGCCGGCTCGGTGGCCGCGCGCCTGAGTCTGCCTCACTGAATCCTGTCGGTCTGCCCCCGGATGGGGGTAGGGTGGTGTACCCCACGGGAGGCGACGGCGCCTCCCTCGCACCCACGAGGAGGTCGAGATGTCCGACTTCACCACGTTTCCGAGCACCTCGGATCCCGTCGCTGCCGATGAGCCCCGTCGGCCCAAGCATCGTCGTGATGATGTTCCCGTCGACGGCGAGGTCGACCTGTCGGAGTTCGGCGAGAACCCGGATACCGAAGTCGCGGGCTGATCGTGCGCCCGGCGACGCCCGAGCGGGTCTGAAGAACTCCGCCTAGACGAAGCGGATCGCGGCCTGAAGCCGGGTGCGCACGTCGAACAGCTCGTTGCCCCCGATCGGCTCGACGCCCGGGATGCCCGTGCGCAGCAGATGCGCGAGGGCCTCTTGTCGCACGGCTAGAGTCGCCGCTCCGCGGGCGCTGCCGAGCATCACCACGCGGTCATCGAGAGCGTCGTCGGGCAGCACGATGGCGAGGGCGGTGAACCGCACGCGGGCGGCGCGCGCGAGCACCTTCGAGCGGGTGATGAGGGCATCCATCGGCTTCTCGCCGGCGACGGCTTCGCCGATCAGTTCGCCACGTTTCGTGCGCACCGGGCCGCCGAAGTCCTCGGAGAGCAGCGCGAACAGCCCGGTCGGTCCCAGCACGACGTGGTCGATCTTGCGTTCGGCCGGGCCGGTGGAGATGTCGTGCCAGGCGGTGAATCCGATGCCGAGGGTGCTCACGATGCGCGCCGTCGCCTCCTCGGCGAGGGCATCGGCGAGGGTGTGGCGGATCTCGCGCGGCGCGCTGCGCACCAGGGTCGCGTCGTAGGGATCGTCGAGAGTGACGCCGCGGCCCGCCCATT
>CALRZA010000058.1:0-8724 GCA_943372535.1 Auritidibacter sp. Marseille-P8566 | reverse complement strand
CGAAGACCTTGTCGAGGCCCTCACGGCCGATCACGTCGCGAACGCCGACGAGATCGACGTTCTCGGCGGGCACCTCGATGGTGAGATCACCCTGCGTCACGCGCAGCTTGAGGTAGAGCTTCTCCTCGCCCCGCACGATCCGTGTCTTCACCTCGGAGATGGTGGCAGCGCCGTGATGGGGATAAACGACAGTTTCGCCGACCTCAAACAACATGAAGGGGGGTCCTTTCGAAGACACCTAGTTTACCACAGGGGGTTTGCGCCCCGATCGGCCGGAGTCGGCACCGGGATGCGCTGCCGATAGACTGGGATCGTGATGACTCGCACCCGCCTCGCCCGTGCCGCCGCTTCGATCGCGCTCGCCTCCGCCGTGCTTCTGGGCACGGCTGGATGTGTGTTCATGAACCCGATCGCGACCTTGGAGGAGTACGACCCGAGCGACGGGATCAACAACTCCGTCGGCGCGGTCGACCTGCGCAACGTCATCCTGTTCGTCGATGAGGAGACCGGGGCGGGCAGCCTCATGGTGACCCTCGTGAACAACAGCGTCGCCACGGCCACCGTGAGCTTCCAGTTCGTCTCCGAAGGCAAGGAGGTGACCGTGCAGCAGGAGGTGCCCCCGCGCACGGTCGTCGAGCTCGGCACGACTCCGGATCGCACGCAGCTGCTGATCCTCGGCGTCGATACCCGCGCGGGTGCGCTCTTCCCCGTCTACGTGCAGTCCGGGTCGAACCCGGGAGTGCAGTTGCTCGTTCCGGTGCTCGCGCCGACCGGTTCCTATGAGGGTCTCGGCCCGGTCATCCCGGAGCCGGAGCCGACCCCCACGCCGACCCCGGCCGTCGTCGAGGAGCCCGCGCCGGCCGAGGGCTGATTGCACTGACTCGGGATGGTGCCCCCACCGCACCTCGCATAACCGAAACGCTCTCGATAGTCTGGTAGCCCCGCCCGGTCCCCCGCCGAGGCGTGCTCCCCACCCGAGAACGAGGTCGAGTTCGATGTCGAGCACCCCCCGCCGCCGCTCCTCCGTCGCAGCCGTGGCTGCCACCGTCACGATCGCGCTGGCCTCCGCTGCCATCATCGGAGGACCCGCCTCCGCCGCCGAGGAACTCGACGTGATCGACATGGGAACGTTCGCCGACCTGCGGGGCATCGACATCACCCCGGACGGGTCTCTGCTGATCGTCGCCGACGCCACGGCCGACTCGATCGCGGTGATCGATGCGATCACCCATGAGAACGTCACGACCGTGACCGTCGGCGATGAGCCGACCAACGTGACGGTGAGCCCGGACGGGTCGATCGCGTACGTCGTGAATTCCGCTAGCAACACGATCAGCGTCGTCAACCTGTCGACGTTCGTCGTCGTGGACACCATCAACGCCCCTGCGTTCCCAACAGACGTGGCGTTCTCTCCCGACGGGGCGACCGCTTACGTCGCCGGCTACGGGTCAAATCGGATCGATGTCGTCGATGTCGCGACGGCAACGGTCGTCGACGTGGTCGATCAGAGCCTTGTCCAACCTCAGTCGCTGGGGGTCTCCCCGGACGGGGCCACCCTCTGGATCGCCGGTGGCCTCGGCGTTCGGGCCATGAACACGACGACGCTCGCCCTCGGCACTCCGATCGAGTCGTCGCCGGTGAGCCAGATCCGCTACCTCGACCTCTCGCCGGATGGCAGCCTCATCGCCGCCGGAGGTGACGGCTCGCAGAAGGTGTTCTTGATCGATACCGCGACGTCGACGATCGTCGACGAGATCGACGCCGGGCAGAACACCTACGGCTTCGCCTTCAACGCCGACGGCACGCGCCTGTTCGTCGGCCGCGGCGACAACGGCGTGCTCGAGATCAACCCCTCGACTGGCGCCATCCTCAATACGATCACGACGGGCACGGAGCCCTGGAGCGTCGTGACGTCGCCCGCGGGCGACTTCGGATACGCGTCCAACAACATGGGCGCGATCATCACCGTCTTCGGCGACCCGGTGCGCCGCACCACCGGCACGAACCGCTACGAGACCGCGGTCAAGATCTCGCAGCAGGCCTACCCGGGAGGAGCGCCGGTCGTCTATGTCGCGACCGGCACCGACTACCCGGATGCCCTCGCCGCCGGTCCCGCCGCGGCCAAGAAGGGCGGGCCGTTGCTCTTGACCGATAACACGAGCCTGCCCGCCGCCGTCAAGGCGGAGATCCAGCGACTCGATCCCGCGAGCATCATCGTGGTCGGGGGCCCGACGCGGGTCTCCGAGGGAGTGAAGGCGGAGCTGGAGACGATCGCTCCCACGACTCGCATCACGGGATCCAACCGGTTCGAGACGTCGCGATTCATTGCACAGGACGCGTTCGCTTCCGGCACAGCGACGCATGTCTACATCGCCACCGGCCTCAACTTCCCGGATGCCCTCACCGCCGGCGCCGCCGGCGCCACGTTTGGTGCACCGGTGCTCCTCGTGAACGGCCTCCTGGACACCGTCGACGATGACACCCTCAACTCTCTGGGCAACCTCGGAGCCGTGACCGTCTCGGTGGTCGGTGGTCCCAACATGGTGTCGGATGGCATCCTCACGCAGCTTCAAGGGATCCTTGGTGTCGGCAACGCGGAGCGCCTGACCGGGCTGAATCGCTTCGAGACCGGGCTGGTGATCAACCAGAACGCGTTCGCCGGCGAAACCCCGGTTCGCGCTCTGCTCGCCACCGGCCTGATCTTCCCCGACGCTCTTGCGGCATCGGCGTGGGCGGGTCGCATCCAAGCGCCCCTGTACATCACGCAGACCGCGTGTGTGCCGCAGGAGATCCTCGACCACATGACCCTGCTCGGCGTGCAGCAGGTCACTCTCGTCGGCGGACCGGATCGACTTACGCAAGCCGTGTTCGATCTGACCCCTTGCTAGCCAACCGGGGTTCGAAGCCTCACGCCTCGAAGCGGTAGCCCAGCCCGCGCACCGTGACGAGCATCGTCGGCTCCGACGGCACCGCTTCGATGCGGGAGCGGATGCGCTTGATGTGCACGTCGAGGGTCTTCGTGTCGCCGAAGTAGTCGGAGCCCCAGACCCGATCGATGAGCTGGCCCCGGGTGAGCACGCGGCCGGCGTTGCGCAGCAAGTACTCGAGCAGCTCGAACTCCTTGAGCGGCATGGGCACGATGCGGCCGTCGACGCTCACGGTGTGGCGCTCGACATCCATGCGCACGGTGCCGGCCTCGAGCACCTGATCCTGGTCGTCGGCGACGTCGATGCGACGACGCAGCACGGCGCGGATGCGGGCGAGCAGCTCGCGGGTCGAATACGGCTTGGTCACATAGTCGTCGGCTCCGAGCTCGAGCCCGACCACGATGTCCACCTCGCTGTCCTTCGCGGTCAGCATGATGATCGGCACGGCGGACCGCGTGCGCAGCTCGCGGCACACCTCGGTGCCCGACAGCCCCGGCAGCATGAGGTCGAGCAGCACGAGGTCGGCGCCGGTGCGGTCGAACTCGGTGAGGGCCGTGAGGCCGTCCTCCGCGATCGTCGTCTCGTAGCCCTCCCGGCCGAGGAGATAGGCGAGGGGCTCGGCGAGGGAGGCCTCGTCCTCGACGATCAGGATGCGGGTCATGTGGCTGCTCCCAGTGACGGTGCCGGGGCGCGGGTCGCCTCGGGCAGACGGATGGTGAAGGTCGAGCCCTGACCGAGCTGCGACCAGACCCGCACGTCGCCGCCGTGGTTCTGCACCACGTGCTTGACGATGCTCAGACCCAGGCCCGAACCACCGGTGTTGCGGCTGCGGGCGGGGTCACTGCGGAAGAACCTCTCGAACACCCGGTCGAGCTCGTCGGTCGGGATGCCGACACCCTGGTCGGTCACCGCGATCTCCACGACGCCGTCGGTGTCGTTCACGCCGATGCCGATGCGCGACCCCTCGGGCGAGTACTGGATCGCGTTGGCGATGAGATTGTGCAGGGCCGTGACCAGCAGGTCTTCGTCGCCGTAGACCTCGGCGCCCGCATCCCCGCCGCTGACGAGGGCGATGCGATGGCTCTCGGCCGCGACGCGGTTCTGGTCAATCGCGAGGGCGACCACGTGATCGATGTCGACGAGGTCGGCCTTGGTCAGGGCATCCGCCGCCTGAAGACGCGAGAGCTCGATGATCTCCTGCGTGATGTTGGCGAGGCGCTCCGACTCCTTGCGCAGTCGCTTGGCGAACCTCTTGACCTGCTCGGGCTCCTTGGAGGCGCTGACGAGCGCCTCGGCGAGCAGGCTCACGGCGCCGATCGGCGTCTTGAGCTCGTGACTGATGTTGGCCACGAAGTCGCGGCGCACCTCGTCGAGGCGGTACGACTCGGTGCGGTCCTCGGCGAGCAGGAGGATGTAGCGCGACCCGATGCGGGCGACCCGCACGTGCATGTGGATGTTCGCTTCGCCGAACGGGCCGCGCGAGAGCGTGAGCTCTTCGGTCGCGGGTTCCCCCGAGCGACGCGCTCGATCGACGAGGGCCACCAGCTCGGGGTGCACGAGGGCCTGATTCCAGACCAGCCCGTAGGCGAGAGCGCCGGGGGAGGCCTTGATGACGTTGTTCGACGGGTCGAGCACGACGCCCGCCGACTCCAGGGCGTCGATGACCTGATCGACACCGTCGGGCACCTGAGGGCTCACCGCCGCAACGGCACGTTGGCCGCGGCCGTGGGAGCGGAGGAAGATCGCGAGGACTCCGGCCCCGATCGCGACGCCGAGAAACAGCGCGGCGAGCACCAGCCCCGGGGAGTCCATAGCGACTAGATTAGTTTCATCCAGCGGCGGCGGGCGGACCGGAACCTGATGGCCGGGGCGGCTCGCCCAAATGTTCAGGTGGTCATCACCCTCCGTTCACCTCCGGCCGACAGGGTGGA
This sequence comes from Auritidibacter sp. Marseille-P8566, assembly GCA_943372535.1. Taxonomy (GTDB): domain Bacteria; phylum Actinomycetota; class Actinomycetes; order Actinomycetales; family Microbacteriaceae; genus Rhodoglobus. Next base: position 3,866 of record CALRZA010000058.1, on the reverse strand, counting down.
TCGAACTGTGCGGGCGCGATCGGCCCGAGACGAAGGGACGAACGTGCGCGAAGTATTCCAGCAGGAACTGCGAGAGGTGCAGGACCGGCTCATCGAGATCTCGACGCTCGTCGCGTCGGCGATCGAGAACGCCACGCGTGCTTTCAACGAGTCGAACGTGTCCCTCGCCGAGACCGTGATCGCCGACGACGAGAAGATCGACACGGCGGCCCGCGAGCTCGACGAGCTCGCCATCAACATCCTCGCGCGCCAGCAGCCGGTCGCCCGCGACCTGCGCATCGTCGTGAGCGCCCTGCGCATCAGCTCATCGCTCGAGCGCATGGGTGACATGAGCGAGCACATCGCCCAGCTCGCCCGTTACCGCTTCCCCGACAAGGTCGTTCCCAAGAGCCTGCGCAGCACCTTCGCGCAGCTGGGCGACCTCGATGTCGAGATCGCGAAGAAGCTCGTTCAGCTGCTCACGACTGAAGACATGGCCCTCGCCGAGGAGATCCGCAACGACGACGACAAGATCGACGCGCTGCACCTCAGTGTCTTCGACAAGGTGCTCGGCGAGACCTGGAAGGGTGGCGCCGTCGACACGGTGGATGCCACGCTCGCCTCGCGGTACCACGAGCGCTTCGCGGACCACGCCGTCTCGATCGCCAAGAAGGTGCAGTACCTGGCGACCGGCGACTGGACGCCGGCGGAGTAGTTCCGCTATTTGACCATGTGCATCGCGCGGGCGGCGTCCGTGATGCTGCCCGACAGCGACGGGTAGACCGAGAACGCACGCGCGAGCTGGTCGACGTTGAGGCGCTGCTCGATCGCGAGCGACACCGGCAGGATCAGCTCGGAGGCGTGCGGGGCGACGATCACGCCGCCGATGATGGTGCCCGAGCGGGTGCTCGTGAAGAGCTTCACGAAGCCATCCTTGATGCCCATCATCTTGGCGCGGGGGTTCGAGGCGAGGGGCAGTTTGTAGACGATGCCGGTGGTCAGGCCATCCTCGATCTGCTTCTGCGACCACCCGACGGTGGCGATCTCGGGCTGCGTGAAGATGTTGGAGGTCACGTTGCGCAGCTCCGTGGGATCCACGGCATCGCCCATCGCGTGATAGACCGCCGTGCGGCCCTGCATCGAGGCCACGGATGCGAGCGGGAGGAAGTCGGAGCAGTCGCCCGCCGCATAGATCATCGGCATCGACGTGCGCGCCACCCGGTTCACCCGGATGTGGCCCGACTCGGTGAGCTGCACTCCGGCCTCCTCCAGCCCGATCCCCTGTGTGTTCGGGATCGAGCCGACCGCCATGAGGCAGTGACTGCCCTCCACCGTGCGACCGTCGGAGAGGGTGGCGATGACGCCGGTCTTGGTGCGCTTGACCGACTCGGCGCGCGACTTGGAGAGCACGGTCATGCCGTTGCGAGTGAAGACGTCCTCGATGACGCGGGCGGCATCCGCGTCCTCCCCGGGAAGCACCTGGTCGCGGGACGAGATCAGGGTGACCTGGGAGCCGAGGGCGCGATACGCCGACGCGAACTCGGCACCGGTGACACCGGAGCCGACGACGATCAGGTGCTCGGGAACCTCGTCGAGGTTGTAGAGCTGGGTCCAGGTGAAGATGCGCTCGCCGTCGGGCATCGCCGTCTTGAGCATGCGCGGGTGCGCTCCGACCGACACGACGATGGTGTCGGCCTCGCACTCATCGAAGTCGGTGCCGGCCTTGCCCTTGCCGGTGCTGACCACGATGCGCTGCGGGCCGTCGAGGCGACCCTCCCCGTGGATGATGCGCACCCCGGCCTTGATCAGTTGCGACTTCATGTCTTCCGACTGCTGACGCGCGAGGCGCTTGAGCCGGTCGTTCACGGCGGCGAGGTTGACCGTGACCTCGGGCTTGACCGCCCGACCGCTCTCGTTGCGGGAGAAGAACTGCACGCCGAGGTCGGTGGACTCGCGCACCGCGTTGGCGCTCTCGGCCGTCGCGATGAGGGTCTTGGACGGCACGACGTCGGTGAGCACGGCCGAGCCGCCGACCCCTTCCCGTTCGACGAGGGTCACGTCGGCGCCGAGCTGGGCTCCCGCGAGCGCCGCCTCATATCCGCCGGGCCCTCCCCCGAGGATCGCGATGCGCTGAGTCCGCTCGAATTCGTAGGCCATGCGCCAATTCTCCCCTATCGGTGCGGCCCGGTCGGGCCGACGGGGACTATCGGCTCTCGGCGCGCCGCGGTCAGATCATTAAGCTGGGGGGATGTCGCAGACGACCGCCCCGCATCCCCTCGACGACCCGAGCGTCGACCCCTTCGAGATCGCCCGGATCGCGGCCGCTGAGCTCGCCGATCGCACCGGAGTCGAGAAGCACGACATCGCCCTCACCCTCGGCAGCGGCTGGGCGAAGGCCGCCGACCTGATCGGCGAGACCACGGCGACGATCCCGGCCAGCGAGATCACCGGATTCTCGAAGCCCGCCCTCGAGGGCCACGTCGGCACCTTGCGCTCGGTGCTGCTGCCCTCGGGCAAGCGCGCGCTCGTGATCGGCGCCCGCACGCACTACTACGAAGGCCACGGCGTGCGTCGCGTGGTGCACTCGGTGCGCACCGCGGCGGCCGCGGGGGCGACGACCATGATCCTCACCAACGGCGCTGGCGGCATCAAGGAGCACTGGAAGCCCGGCACCCCCGTGCTCATCAGCGACCACATCAACCTCACCGCGGACTCCCCGCTCGAGGGCGCGACCTTCATCGACCTCACCGACCTCTACTCGGCGCGCTTGCGCGAGCTCGCTCGCACCGTGGATGCCACCCTCGACGACGGCGTGTACTGCCAGTTCCGCGGGCCCCACTACGAGACCCCCGCCGAGGTGCAGATGGCGAAGGCGATCGGCGGCCACATCGTCGGAATGTCCACCGCGCTCGAGGCGATCGCCGCGCGGCAGGCGGGCATGGAGATCCTCGGGATGTCGCTCATCACGAACCTCGCGGCGGGCATCCAGAAGACACCGCTGAGCCACGCCGAGGTGATCGAGGCCGGCCGCGAGGCGGAAGGGCGCATCAGCGCGTTGCTGGCGCAGATCGTGGGGCGGATCTGACCGTGGGAGGTTTCGATACGGCTTCGCCTACTCAACCCACCTTGCTCCAGCGCGCGCAGGCGTGGCACGACCAGGACCCGGATGAGGTGACGCAGGCCGAACTGGCCGCGCTCATCGCGGCCGCGGAGGCCGGCGACGTCGCCCCGCTCGCCGCCCGCTTCGATGGTCGGCTCGAGTTCGGCACTGCCGGACTGCGCGGCGAACTCGGCGCGGGACCGCAGCGCATGAACCGCGTGCTCGTGACGCAGGCGGCCGCGGGACTCGCGGCCTACCTGCTCGCCCACGACCCGCATCCCAGCATCGTGATCGGCTACGACGGGCGCACCAACTCCGAGGTCTTCGCGCGCGACACCGCCGTGATCATGGCCGGGGCCGGCGTGCGCACGACGTTGCTGCCGCGCCACCTGCCGACCCCCGTGCTGGCCTTCGCGGTGCGTGAGCTCGAGGTGAGCGCGGGCGTGATGGTCACGGCGAGCCACAACCCGCCGCGAGACAACGGCTACAAGGTCTACCTCGGCGGTCTCGATCACGGGTCGCAGATCGTGCCCCCCGCGGATGCCGCGATCGCCGCGGCGATCGAATCCGTCGCGCACGGCTCGATCACCGACCTGCCGCGCTCGACCGACTTCATCGTCGCCGACGACACGGTGCTCGACGAGTACGTGCGCCGCACCGCCGAGCTGGGCCATGCGCCCGCGCCCCTGACCTTCGTGTACTCGGCCATGCACGGTGTCGGGTGGGAGACCGCCCGCGCGACCTTCATCGCGGCCGGCTTCGGCGAGCCCGCGACAGTCGCGGAGCA
>CALRZA010000057.1:0-8751 GCA_943372535.1 Auritidibacter sp. Marseille-P8566 | reverse complement strand
CCGCGGCGAACTCCGAGGTGAGCGAGTAGAGGGTGATGCCGAGCTTGATGCCGGTGCCGGCGATGCCGTTGGTGTCTGTCATGGGATGCCTGTCGTTTTCGGTGCGAGGATCGGCCGGCTCAGCGCTGCAGCTGGCCGAGGTGGGTGGCGAGCTGGGCGCGCGCCTCGGCGGGGTCCGTGATCATGCGGGATCCGGCATCCGCTGCGGCGGAGCGCTGCACGGCCTGCTCGGCGGCGATGATGTCGAACGGGCTCTGCCAGTAGTTCCAGTGCCAGCCCTCGTACTCGCTCGAGATCGCGCCGCGGTAGCCGCTCTCGACGAGCAGGCGGATGAGGTCGCGCACGGGAACCGACGGCTCCTCGCCGTTCTCGTCGATGCCGAAGAACTTGCCGTGCACGTGACGGATCCACGGCATGATCTCGAGCCAGTCGTTCACCCGGGCCGGGCCGAACAGGCCCGTGCCGTTGATGCCGAAGTCGATGCCGAGCTCGGGGCGGCCGTGCTTCGCGGCGAGGCCGATGAACGAACCGAAGCGCTGGCCGTGCACCTCCTGATTGGCGGGGGGACCCTGCTCGAAGTAGCCGTTCCACAGGTCGACGACCGCGGTGAGCAGCTCCTCCGAGGCGCCCCGACGGCGGTAGCCCTCGATCGCGGACGGAGCGAAGCCGACGGTCGTGGCTCCCCAGTCCATCGTGAAGCCGAGCAGCGGCGAGCCGACCTTCTCGTAGCGATCGCGCAGCGCGAGGATGCGCGGGTGGCTCGCGTACTGATCGGCGTGCACCTCGAGCGCGAGCGTGATGCCGTGCTTCTCGGCGACGGGCACGAGCTGCTCCATCGAGTCGGGAGTGAGCGAGATCTGCACGCGGGCGATCGGGAACCCGAGCGCCGCCGCCGCTTCGATCTGGCGGGTCATGTAGGCGATGAGCTCGTCCTGGTTGAGCAGACGGTCGCGGTGCAGGCCGATGTCGGCGTTGACCGCGAGCGACGTCGTGACGAGACCGAGCTCATCCACGAGGCCTCGGAACCAGTCGGCGAAGGCCGGCTCGATCGTCGGGAAACCGCGGAAGCTCGAGAAGCCGATGATCTCGAGTCCGGGTCCGTAGCCCTCGGCGGCGACCTTGCGGATCAGCTGCTCGAGGTCGTACTCGCGGCCGTGAAAGGCGCGGGTGAAGCTGTAGAGAGTGACGCCCTGGATGGGGCTGCCGAGGTCGGTCATGCCGCCACCGCCTTCATGGTTGCACGGCCGTGCTCCTCGATGTGGAGCACCCCGTGGTCGGTCACGATGTAGGGAATGTAGAGCACGAGGTCGACGCCGACCTCGTGGTCGGCGCCGTCGGCCGCGACCGGCAGGTCACCGGACAGCACGGCGGAGTCGAGCGGGAACCACCAGTCCTCGACGTTGCTCGCGAGCTCGTCGAACGTGAACTCCTTGCCGTTCATGCTCCAGCGCACGGTCTCGGCCGGGGCGGCGACGCCGTCGATCGTGAGCGTCGCGCCGGCGATGCAGGAGCCGGGTAGGGCTCGGTACCAGGGGATGCGCACCTCGACCGACGCGCGGCTTCCCGTGGTCGTGAGCGTTCCCTGCTCGATGATGCGGTCGGGGATCACGCCGTCCTCCTCGGTCGGGGCCGTGCCGGAATCCCGGTCGACCACTTTGTCAGTATTGCTGCAGTCTAATGTCTGTTTCAAGCTAAAGGCAATCGAGGGCCGGATGCGGCCGCCCGGCGTCAGGACAGCGTCGCCGCGATCCGCCGGGCACCCCGCACCGCGAACGCGACCGCGGTGAGCGTGGGGTTGCAGGCGGTCGCCGTCGGGATGACGCCGTTGCCCGCGACAAAGACGCCCGGGGCGCCCCAGACCTCGCTGTCGAGGCTGCAGACGCTCGTGTCGTCGTCGGCCTCGCCCATGCGCGTCGTGCCCTGATAGTGCAGCGACGAGCCCGAGGGCATCGTGAACGGGCGGTCGCCGAGCGGCTCGCCGAGCGACGCGCTCCACGCCACGATGAGCTCGCGCGCGCGATCGAGATCGGCGTGGTCCTGCTCGGTCAGGCGGTAGTGGATCGTCATCGCCGGCATGCCGTAGTGGTCGCGACGGGTCTCGTCGAACTCGACCCGGTCATCCCACTGCAGATCCTTGGCGCAGAACAGCCCGAGGCCCACGATCGACCCGGGCAGCACGGGGTCGTCGTCGGCGAGCGGAACCGGCGAAGCGTCGAGCTGCATGATCTGGCCGTGGAACGGCACGTCATCGGTGAACGGTACCCAGCTCACCCCGCTCTGCTCGCTCAAGGCCCCGGCCGCCGTCGCCTGCTCGACGACCGACGGCTCGACATCGCGCAGGCGCGTCGCGTAGACCACCTGAGCCTGGTCGTTGAGCGTGCGGCCGAGCGCCGCGGGGCGGATGCCCGAGGCCCAGAGCAGCTGCGGCGTGCGCAGGGCGTCGGCGGCGACGACGACGGCGCGGGCGGCCACGACGTGACGCTGCCCCGTGCGGCGATCCTCGACCTCGACGCCGCTCGCGCGACCGTCGGTCAGCAGCACGCGGGTCACGAGCGACTCGTCGTGCAGCTCGAAGTTCGCGTTGCCGCGGGTCTCGTCACCGAAGACCGCGTCAGACCCGGACCACACGAGGCGGCCGTCGGCGCGGCGGTGCACCGCGAGCGGCATCCGCTGCACGTGCTGGGCGGGAGTGCGGCCGGGGTTGACGACGTCGGCGAGACGCTCGCGCACGACGGCGGCGAACCGCGCGTTGTCGAACGCGTCGGTCGTGACGCCGAGCAGGCGCTCGCCCTCGGCGAGCAGGTCGTCGAGGTCGGGCAGGAACGCGACGCGCTCGCGGCCACCCGGTCGCGGGCAGGCGGCGGTCCAGTGCGCGGCCATGCCGCCGACGTTGCTCGAGAAGGCCGCGACGGGCAGGCCGTCCTCGCCCTCGAGCCGGTAGCCGTCCTCCAGCAGGTAGGTGCCGGGGCGACCGCGGCGGTCGCCCGCGACGACCGCGCCCGGGTTGTCCACGGTCGGAGCGCCGGCCATCGGGCCCTCGGAGCGCATCTGGGCCTCGCGGCGCGCGACGGCATCCTCGATGTTCTTCACGTGCGAGCCGGGCGGATCCGAGACGGTCGGGCCGACCTCGAACATCGCGATCGTGAGCCCCGGTGCCTCCTCGCTCAGGATGCGGGCGTAGGCCGCCCCGGTCGGGCCGCTGCCGACGATCGCGACGTCGACCGCGTCGGGATAGCGCCCGCTCACGCGTCCGCTGCCACGCGCTGGATGAGTCGCACCGACTCCGCGGACTCGGTGGTCGGGTAGTACTCGAGGCCGATCGGGCCGTCGTAGCCGGAGGCGCGCAGGGTGGCGAGCGCGGCCGGCCAGTCGATCGAGCCGGTGCCGGGTTCGCCGCGACCGGGGGCATCCGCGATCTGCACATAACGGATCAGGTCGCCGCCGTTGGCGAGCTCCGTCGCCGGGTCCTCGCCCTCGACGGTCGAGTGGTAGAGGTCGTAGAGCACGCCGAAGTACGCGGAGTCGACACCGCGCGCGACATAGACCGCCTCGGCGGTGCGGTCGAGCAGCGAGCCGGGGTGGTCGACGCGCACGTTGACGGGCTCGAGCACGAGGGTGATGCCCGAACCGGCGATCTGCGCGCTGGCGCGCGTGTAGATGTCGATGAGCTTGTCGAGCTGCACCTGGCGCTTGCTGCCGCCGAAGCCCGTACCGCTGCCGACGACCATGCGGGTGCAGCCGAGTTGCTGAGCGATCGAGACGCCCTCGTCGAGCTTGTTGAAGAAGGGCGAGTCGTCGAACGGCGGGATCATGAACTGCGTGCGGGGCTCGCTCAGTTGCGCGGTGAGCACGAGGCCGGTCTCGTCGAGGGCCGCCTTCAGAGCGGGGATGTCCTTCGGCTGGGCCGGAGCATCCACGCCGGTCGGTCCCCACATCTCGACGGCGGTGAAGCCCGCGGCGGCCGCGGCCCGCACGCGGTCGTGGTAGTCGCCCGCCTCGGTGAAGAGCAGTTCGATGTTGGGGGCCAACTGGTACATGGGATCTCCTGATCGTGTCGACACGGGGGCTCGTCGATGAGCGCATCCGTTCCATGCTGACATGGATAAGTCGGATTACAGCATAACGGTTACGGATTCCCACATAAGCAATCCGGCATCCATCACCGTGATGACGCCCCTATCGCGCATTGACAGCAGCGATACAATGGGGAACCGACCCTGTGAGGTGCACACCGCCGTGACCGACAACTCCCTGCTGAGCCGACTCGACCTGAACCTGCTCGTGTCGCTCGATGCACTGCTCACCGAGCAGAGCGTCACGCGCGCCGCCGAGCGCCTGCACCTCAGCCAGCCCGCCCTGAGCGCCTCGCTGGCCCGTCTGCGCACCCACTTCGGCGACCAGATCCTCGCGCGCCGCGGCAACGCCTACGAACTCACCCCGTTCGCGATGCGGCTCACCGAGCACACGGCGACGGCGCTCGAGGCGGCCCGTCGGGTGTTCGAGAGCCAGGCCACCTGGGAGCCGACCGAGTCCACGCGCGAGTTCTCGATCTACGGGTCCGACTACGGCTTCGTCACGATCGGCCGCGTCGTCTCCGAGATCGCCAAGCAGCGGGCGCCCGGAGTGCGGTTCCGGTTCATGCTGCACAACCCCTCGATCGTCGAGGATGTGACCAACCGGCTGCGCTCCGCCGACGGCATGGTGATCCCCCACGGCCACGTCTCCGATCTGCCGTATGCCGACCTCTGGCGCGACGACTGGCGCGCGGTCGTCGCCGAGGAGAGCGAGGTCGGCGAGCAGCTGTCGATGGAGGACATCGCCCGCCTCCCGTGGGTCATGACCTTCCAGTCGCGCTCGGCCTACACCTCCGCGGCGCGGCAGGTGCAGCAGCTCGGCGTGGAACCCCGCATCGAGGTGGTCGTCGAGAGCTTCCTCTCGCTCCCGCACTTTGTGCGCGGCAGCAACCGCATCGGCCTCATCCAGGGCGCGCTCGTCCCGCTCGCGCTGCAGGCGGGGGGCATCCGCGTCGTGCGCCTCCCGTTCGAGCCGACGCCACTCGTCAACGCACTGTGGTGGCACCCCGTGCACGGTCGCGACCCCGAGCACGGGTGGATGCGCGGCCTCTTCGAAGAGGCCGGCCGCATCGTGGAGTCGCAGACCCACCGCGACTGACGGGCCGCGTCATCGTGTCAGCCAGGCCGCCATCGCGTCGAGGGTCTTCAGGGCGCCCGCGTCACCCGGGTCGTTGATGTGGCCGTGCTCGGCGCCGGGCTCGAGGTGCAGGGCGACGGGCACCGCGGCGCGCTCCAGCGTCGCGGCCAAGGCCTCGCCCGACGGTCGCAGCGCGTCGTTCTCGCACACGACGATGAGCGTGGGAGGGAAGCTCGCGCCGTCACCGAGTCCGGCAAAGGCTCTCGGGTCGGCGAGGGCGTGCTCCGAGCCCGCGTAGTTCATCGTGAGCTGCGAGTGCGGTGAACCAGGGTCGAGAGTCGACGAGGCCGCGGGGCCGTTCGGGTGCAGCACGGGATACACCAGCACGAGCCCGGCCGGCACCGGGTCGCCGGTCGCGATGAGGTGCGTGACGACCCCGGCGGCGAGGGTGCTGCCCGCGCTCGCGCCGCCGAGCACGAGCGCCTCGGGCGGCACGCCGAGCATCTCGGTCGCCGAAGCCACCGCGAACTGCCACGCCGTCAGCACGTCGTCGGCGGGAACCGGGTAGTGCACTCCCGCCAGGCACTTCGTGTAGTCCACCGCGAGCACCGGGATGCCCCGGCTCGCGAGCTCGAGGGCCACCCAGTTCGACTCGGGCATGTCGAGGTGACCGCCGATGAACGCCCCGCCGTGCACCCACACGAGCGCGCGACCGGACGGCGTCGCCGTGGGGTCGCGGTAGGCCCGCACCGGGATGACGCCCCGGGTGCCCGCGAGCACGTCGTCCACCGTGCTCACGCCAGCGAGGTGCGGGAACCGCCGCACGAGGGAGGCCGTGTCGACGTCGGGGCGGGGGTCGGCGGGCTCGCCGTGCTCGGCGAGCCAGGCCAGGGCCTCGGGCACGGGCATCCGCCGGAAGTCCGGCAGGGAGTCGACCGCCTCGGTCACGCCAGCGCGCGCATGCTCGCGCGGATCAGGTCGTGCTGGCGGCGCACGAGCACGAGCGGGTCGACCTCGCCGAGTTCGGCGAAGGCGTGGCCCTCCCACTCGCTCGACCAGTACCCGCGGTAGCCGCCCTCGACGAAGACCTTCACGAGCTCGGGGTAGTCGATCGCCGGCTCCTGACCGTGCTCGTCGATGTCGTAGAACTTCGCGTGCACGTGCAGGATCTGCGGCATGATGTCACCCCACTCGCGCGGGTCGACGTGGCCGTGCATGTTGAATGCGAGGTGCGCGAACGATCCGAGCCGCCCGGGGTCGAAATCGCGGGAGCCCAGGTAGCCGATGAACTCCTGCTGGCGCTCGCGCATCGGGGCATCCGTCGCCCAGATCTGCTGCAGCGTGTCGACCGCCGCCCCATCGAGCCCGAGACGCGTCACCGCGCGCAGCAGCGTCGGCGACATCGCGTGCATCGTCGACGAGAAGTCGGCGACGAAGCCGAGCAGCGGCGAGTTGAGCTTCTCGTAGACGTCGCGCACCTTCATGATCTCGGGCGCGTTCGGCCCCATCGGGGCGTGGATCTCGTAGGCGAGCTTCAGCTCGAGCTCCTCGGCGATCGGCATCAGCCGCGTCAGCAGTTCGGGCTTGGCGCTCTGGATGCGCACGAGCGGGAAGCCGAGCTTCTTCGCCCCGCGGAAGAGCAGCTCGCTGATCTCGAACTCCTCGTCGGGCGTCATGTCGCGATCGCGGCGGCGCCCCATGTCGAGGTTGGCGCCGAACGAGCTGGCGTCGAAGCCGTGCCGGTCGAACGCCGCCCGCCAGGTGGCGACGAACTCGTCGCTCACGACCGGGTAGGTCGGGATCATCTGCGACGCGACGATCTCGATGCCGGGGCCGATCCCGAGCTCCGCGACGCGGTCGAGCAGGCCGTCGAAGTCGTACCAGCCGGCGCGGAACTCAGCGCTGGCGGAGTAGAGCGTGATGCCGAGCTTGAAGGGGTCATCGCCGGCGTCGGGCACGGCCGGCAGCGTCTCGCTCACGAGCGCGGGCGCCGGGGCATCCCGGTCCGTCGCGGTGAGCGTGAACGACTGGCGCACGTGGTTGGGCACGTACATGCCGGGCGCGCCATCCTGCCCGGGCATGATCTGCATGTAGGGCAGGCGCAGCTCGCCGACGATCGACACGTCGTGCACCTCGCCGAGCGCGATGGGTGTCTCGCGACGCACGATGAGCAGCGGATGCTGCTGCAGGTACCACAGCACCTCGCTCTGCGCGGCGAGCTCATCGAGCCGGTAGCGGATGCCCGCGAGCTCGAACGACAGATCCTCCTGCGGCACGACCTCCCCATCGATCGTGAGCTCGATCGTGACGACCGACGACAGCCAGAGGCTGCGGTACCACGGGATGGTGAGGCTGAGCGCGGCACCGTCGGGGTGCACGCGCAGGCTGTCGTCGGCGATCAGTCCATTGGGCATGAGGAGTCCTTCGTGGTCGGAGCCCGGGTCGGTCGGGCTCGAGGTCGTGGTCTAGAGGCGCGCGGCGGTCTGCCGCATGAGGGAGTGCTGGCGGCGCACCTGCTCGATCGAGCGCCACGGTTCGCGCTCGCCCTCGTATTCGCTGGAGAGGTAGCCGGTGTAGCCGGACGTCTTGAGGGCGCGCAGCACGGGCTCCCACGGGATCTGCTGATCGAGAAGGTTCTCATCGATGTCGTGGAACTTCGCCTGGATGAACACGACGTAGTCGATGATGCCCGCGATGCCGGCCGGGTCGACGCCGATGCCGTCGAGGAACGCCGGGCGGGTCTCGCGGGTCTCCCCCGGGCGCAGCGGGATCGGGCGGTCCTGGAAGATGCCGGTGTCGAGAAGGATGCCGAAGTGCTTCGTGCCCGTGCGCTGGATCAGCTCGATGTAGCCGTCGACGACCTCGTGCTTGATCGGGGTCGGCGAGTGGATCTCGGGGCAGATCACGACATCCAGCTCGGCGGCGAGATCGAGGCTGCGCTCGACCGACTCCGTCCAGATCGGGTCGGGCACGAGGTCGCTCGAGACGACGCCGATCTTGGGCCGCACGAACGAGAAGCCGAGCTGCTTGGCCAGGCGCAGGTCGCGCTGGATCGCCGCAGCGCCCTCGGCCGGCGTCATGCCGCGACCCGGGTGCAGGCGGGTGTCGATCCACGATCCGTAGTTGGTGGGCTCGAGGGAGAACTTCTCGAGCAGGCGATACCACTCGTCGATCCACGCGGTGGTGGGGTTCGGGTAGCCGCCGATGTGGCCCTCGCCGAGGATCTCGATGCCCGTCGCACCGACGTCGGCGACGTGGGCGAACGCCGTCTCGAGGTCGAGCACCGTGCCGAAGTCGCCCATGTAGCTGTAGAGCGAGACGCCGTATTTGAAAGGGTCGCCCGCGACGTCGGAGGTGAGCGTGATGTGCCGGCTGACGCGGTAGCGACTCGGCTGGTGCTCGATCGGGATGTACGACATGCGCAGTCGCAGATCGATCGACACCTCGTGGATGCCCTCGGGCAGTCCGCCCGGGAACGGCACGGTGACGATGGCGGCCTCGTCGAGCGGCCAGCGCACGTCGTCGCCGGCCTGCAGCTCGGCGAGGGTGAAGGTGCGGCCGGCGAACGTCCAGAGCGGCACCTCGGCCGGCACGTCGACG
>CALRZA010000056.1:0-8773 GCA_943372535.1 Auritidibacter sp. Marseille-P8566 | reverse complement strand
GGGAGGCGACCCGCTGGTCGCCGAGGACGGTGCCGATGACGACGGTCTCGGCCATGTCGGCCACGCCCGCGCCACGAGCGACAGCGGCGAGGTCGGAGCGAGCGATCAGCTCGGCGGCATCGGCGTAGTCATCCGTGATCTCGGCTAGGTGGTCGCGACCGAGCGAGGCGTAGGTGTCGAGAACGCGAGCGGCTCCGGATCGGCCGGGGTTGTCGGCCGAGACCTTCCACCCTCGCTTCTCGAGAAGCTGCTCGACCAACTGCAGGCCGGGGCTCTGCGGATCGACCGGGTCGAACAGGCCGGTGTCGCTCACGGCGTACTGGGCGACACCGAACGTGTAGCTGAGCGGCAGATCGGGGGTGTCGACCGCCGCGAGCACGCGGTTCGCGGTGGCGACCGACAGCCCGCCCACCTCGAGCAGCGCCTTGATCAGGCGCAGTCGAGCGACGTGCTCGGGACCGTAGTCGGCCTGGGTGGCGCTGGTGCGCTCCCCCGGCTGCAGCAGTCCCTCGCGCAGGTAGTACTTGATCGACGGCATCGAGACGCCGCTGACCTCACACAGTTCGGAAATCCTCATGCTGGATAGTGTAACTATCGGATAGCGAAACTGTCTAGATCGAATCGTGAGAATGACGGAATGGCCTCGATCATCGTCACTCGCCCGCTGCCTCGCGTCGCCATCGATCGGCTCGCCGCCGTGGGCGAGGTGTGGATGCCCGCCGACCCGACCCCGCTCACCCGGGACGCCCTGCTCGCCCGCGTCGCCGGCGCGAGCGCGATCCTCGCTCTGCCCGGTGATCGCATCGATGCCGAGCTGATCGCCGCCGCGGGCCCAGAGCTGTCGGTCGTCGCCAACGCCGCCGCGGGCTACGACAACATCGATGTCGCGGCCGTTGTCGCCGCCGGAGTCGTGCCCACCAACACCCCGGGTGTTCTCGTGGATGCCACGGCCGACCTCGCTCTCGGGCTCCTGCTCGGCATCACCCGCCGCCTGACCGAGGGCGACCGCTTCGTGCGCTCGGGGCAGCCCTGGTCGTTCGGATTCGACTTCATGCTCGGCCGTGGTCTGCGCGGCACACAACTCGGGATCGTCGGTCTCGGCCGCATCGGGCAGGGTATGGCCGACCGCTGCCGCGCTCTCGGCATGACGATCGCGCACGCTGGTCGTCGAGAGGTCGCCGGATCGACCCTGATGCCGCTGGACGAGCTGCTCGCGACCTCGGATGTCATCAGCCTCCACTGCCCGCTCACCGCCGAGACGCGCCACCTCATCGACGCCGCGGCGCTGGCCCGCATGAAGCCGACGGCGTACCTCATCAACACGGCACGCGGACCGGTGGTCGACGAGGAGGCCCTGGTCGCCGCCCTGCGCGAGCGCACGATCGCCGGGGCGGGGCTCGACGTTTACGAGGACGAGCCGCGCGTGCATCCCGGGCTCATCGAGCTCGACACCGTCATGCTGACGCCCCACCTCGGCTCGGCCACGATCGAGACCCGCACCGCGATGGCGAACCTCGCCGTCGACAACGTGATCGCCGTGCTGGAGGGGCGAGAGGCCCTGACGCCGATCGCGGTGCGCTGAGTCCGTTCCTGCTGCGCTCGGGCCACTGCCCGACGGTCAGGACCGCGACAAACCTACGGCCTGCCGCTCGATCATCGCGGCCGCGCGGTGCAGATCCGCGCGCTCCGCGCGGGCCATGCTCCACGCCACAATCGGCTGAACCAGGCGATCGGCGCCGCGGAGCCAGACCTCGCGTCGCGTGTGAACTTCGCAGAGGTCGGAGCCGATCGGCACGATCCGTCGGATGCCGTGAGCCTGAATGCCGTCGATCGCACGCCACGAGAACTCGATGCCCGGCACCACGTCATGCAGCTCGACCCGGGTGAGAACCGTGCGACCGAACATGCGCACCTCTTCGAGCGCGGTCGCCCCGTTGTGCACCGGGCCCGGCGGCGTCTGGTCCATGCGAGTGACGGCCCCCCGCCACAGCGGGTCGTTCGCGTAGTCACCGAGCACGGCCCACGCGGCATCCGCCGACGTTCGGATCGATGCGCTCGCGGTGGTGATGATCGGCGGCATGCCTCGCTCCCCCATATAGTTTCTTGGCTTACTATTTACTCGTGAACTATACGACGCCGGGTGCCACAGGACAAGCCCGTGACCAGGTCGACCACGCCGTCGCCCAGTGGGTCGAGCAACGCCCCGACCTCGACTTCAGTGCGATGGGGGTGATCGCGCGGCTCGCGCGCCTCAACGCGGTCGGCGGCCGGGCGATCGACCGCGTGTTCGAATCGGCCGGGGTCGACCGGGGCGAGTTCAACGTGCTCGCCTCGCTGCGCCGGGAGGGCGCGCCGTTTCAGCTCACACCCTCAGAACTCACCGACCGCGACCTGACGACGCGGGGTGGCATGACCAAGCGGCTCGACCGGCTCGAGTCACGCGGTCTCGTGGTGCGACGGGCCAACGGTGCCGATCGGCGCAGTCTGCTGGTCTCGCTCACCGCAGCGGGCCTCGAGGTCATCGACCGCCTGATCGAGCAGCACACCGCGAACCAGGCGGCGGCGCTCTCCGTGCTGAGCGCAGAACAACGACAGGCTCTCGACGACGCGGTGCGGCGGCTGCTCAGCACTCTCGAGGGCACGCACGCCGATGCCGACGCGATCGATGCCGGGTCACCCTCGTAGCGAAGGAATCTCTGGCTGGGGTACCTGGACTCGAACCAAGAACAAAAGAATCAGAATCTTCCGTGTTGCCAATTACACCATACCCCACCGTCTCAAGCAGGGCTTGAGCCGACTGTCCACTTTAGCGCACGGACGGCGTGACGTCATACTCGACCACGCAGTAGCCGCTCGGATCGCACGAGGCGGTCGCCGCGATCGGCACCCCGAGCCGGTCGGCGGGGCCGAAGGTGAAGTCGTAGGGCACCCCATCCCGCGTCGCCGCGTCGACGCGCTCGAACAGCGCGGCGGTGTCGATCGGCTGCCAGCCGTAGAGCTCCGCAGTCGCCTCGAGTGATGCGAGGGTCTGGCGGAAGTTGAGCACGTCATTCAGGGGCGCGCTCACGCGCGTGACGATGCCGCTACGCGTCTCGATCTCGATCGACGAGACCGTGAACTTCTCTCCGCCGGGAGACTCTCCGCCTCCGTTGACGATGAGTCCGTAGGTCAGGACGACGTCACCGTTGTCGATCGGGTCGAGCTCGGTGAGGCCGTCGTCGGGCAGGCCGAGAGCCGCGGCATCCACCGGCGGACGGGAGAGATCGATGCGCACCTCGCGCGTGCGGGCGATGTAGGCGAGGCCCTCCTCGGAGAAGCTCGACCAGTTGAGGTCGGTGACCTGACCGAGAGTCGGTCGGGCGTCAGGCGCGCCGAACCCCGACGAGACGAGCACGCCGCCGGTCACTCCGGCGGCGACGATGATCACGATCAGCAGGATCGACGGGATCCAGCCGCGGATGCCCTTCGCCGTCGTCGTCACCCGTCCCACGCTAGGCGAGCTCGGGGCTCGCGTCGACCCGGGTCGCTCAGAGGGACGCCCGAAGGGCGGCGATCCGGGCGAGCGACGACTCGCGACCGAGAAGCTCCATCGACTCGAAGAGCGGTGGACTGATGCGCCGCCCGGAGATCGCACTGCGCAGCGGACCGAACGCCGTGCGCGGCTTGAGCCCGCGCGCTTCGATGAGCTCGGCGCGCAGGGCCTCCTCGAGCGCCGTGTGGGTCCAGCTCGGGATGCCCGGCAGCACCGCGAGGGCGGCATCGAGCACCTCGACGCCCTCCGCCCCGGGCAGGGCATCCGCGTCGACGACGAGGTCGGCATCCGCCGTGAAGAGGAACGCGAGCAGACCGGGGGCCTCGCCGAGCAGCTGCATGCGCTCCTGCACGAGCGGCGCGGCGGCCAGGAGCAGGGCGCGGTCGGCGTCGGTGCGGATGAGGCCGCCGAGGTAGGGCTCGAGGCGCGCGGCGAAGTCATCCACGGCCAGAAGGCGGATGTGGTCGCCGTTGATCGACTCGGCCTTCTTCACGTCGAACCGGGCCGGGTTCGGGTTCACGTCGACGACGTCGAACGCGGCCACCATCTCGTCGAGCGAGAACACGTCGCGGTCGCCCGACAGCGACCAGCCGAGCAGCGACAGATAGTTGACGAGACCCTCGGGAATGAAGCCGCGGTCGCGGTGGTGGAAGAGGTTCGACTCGGGGTCGCGCTTGGAGAGCTTCTTGTTGCCCTCCCCCATGACGTAGGGCAGGTGGCCGAATCGCGGCACGAAGGTCGTGATCCCGATCTCGATGAGCGCCGCGTAGAGCGCGATCTGCCGCGGCGTGGACGACAGGAGGTCCTCGCCGCGGAGGACGTGCGTGACGCCCATGAGCGCGTCATCCACGGGGTTGACGAACGTGTAGAGCGGGGCTCCGTTGGGGCGCACGACGACGAAGTCGGTGAACGAGCCCTGCGGGAAGGTGATCTCGCCGCGCACGAGGTCGTCGAAGCTCAGGTCGGCGTCGGGCACCCGAAGGCGCAGGGCGGGCTGGCGACCCTCAGCGCGGAACGCGGCACGCTCGGCCTCGGTCAGGTCGCGCTCGAAGTTGTCGTAGCCCTGCTTGGGGTCGCGGCCGTTCGCGATGTTGCGCGCCTCGATCTCCTCGCCGGTCGCGAACGACTCGTAGAGGTGGCCGGAGGCCTTGAGCTGCTCGATGATGCCGAGATAGATCTCGGTGCGCTGCGACTGCCGGTAGGGCTCGTTCGGGCCGCCGACGTCGATACCCTCGTCCCAGTCGATGCGCAGCCAGCGCAGGGCGTCGAGAAGCTGGAGGTAGCTCTCCTCGCTGTCGCGCTCGGCATCCGTGTCCTCGATCCTGAAGACCATCGTGCCGCCGGTGTGGCGCGCGTAGGCCCAGTTGAAGAGGGCCGTGCGGATCAGGCCGACGTGCGGCGTGCCCGTCGGGGAGGGGCAGAATCGCACCCGCACATCGGGGCCGGTGGCGGTGGAGAACGGGAGGGAGGTGGGCGCAGACATCGCCGCCCAGCCTACCGTCAGCGCACGGGGTTGCTCAGGGTGCCGATGCCGCTGATGGTGACCTCGACGACGTCGCCCGCATCCATCGGGCCGACGCCCGCGGGCGTGCCGGTGAGGATCACGTCGCCCGGCAGCATCGTGAAGGCGGCGGTGACGTGGGCGACGATCGCGCCGATGCCGTGCACCATGTCGGTGAACGGCGCGGCCTGGACCACGGTGCCGTTGAGACGGGTCTCGACCGTGCCGGTCGCCACGTCGTACTCGGTCTCGATGACCGGGCCGAGCGGGCAGAAGGTGTCGAAGCCCTTCGCGCGGGCCCACTGGCCGTCTTTCTTCTGGAGGTCGCGGGCGGTCACGTCGTTGGCGATCGTGTAGCCGAAGATCACCTGAGCGGCATCCGCGGCGGCGACGTTCTTGGCGATCGAGCCGATGACGATCGCGAGCTCGCCCTCGAAGTCGACCCGGCGGCTCTGCGGCGGGCGAACGATCGTGTCACCCGGGCCGATCACCGAGGTGTTGGGCTTGAGGAAGAGCAGGGGCTCCTCGGGCACCTCGCCGCCGAACTCGGCGACATGGTCGACGTAGTTCTTGCCGACCGCCACGACCTTCGAGCGCGGGATGACCGGGGCGAGGAGCTTGGCGTCGGCGAGCGGCACGCGCTCCTCGGTCGTATCGAAGCCCGCGAACATCGGGTCGCCTCGCAGCACGACGAGCTCATCGCCGTCGACGATGCCGAAGCGGGGGTCACCACCGGAGGAGAAACGCGCGATCTTCACGCCTTGAGCCTAGCTACGATCGAGGCATGCCCGAGCTGCTGTGGACCGAGCCCGACGGCGACGCGGTCGCGACATTCCTCTTCGCGCACGGCGCGGGGGCCCCCATGGACCACCCGTGGATGACGTCGGTCGCGACCCTGCTCGCCGCCCGCGGCATCCGCGTGGCCCGCTTCGAGTTCGCCTACATGGCCGCGCGACGCGACGGGCAGCGCAAGCCGCCTCCGCGCGCGGAGAACGTCGTCGGGGAGTTCCGCGAGGCAGTGGCCGCGGTCGGCAATGAGAACCTGATCATCGGCGGCAAGTCGTTCGGTGGCCGTGTGGCGAGCCTCGTCGCCGACGAGCTGCTCGACGCCGGGGCGATCCGCGGGCTCGTGTGCCTCGGCTATCCCTTCCATCCCCCGGCCAAGCCCGACCAGCTGCGCACGACGCACCTCGAGCAGCTGCGCACGCCGACCCTGATCTGCCATGGCACGCGCGACGAGTTCGGCACGCGCGAGGAGGTCGCGACCTACCCGCTCTCGCCCGCGATCGAGGTGCTCTGGCTCGAGGACGGCGACCACTCGCTGACGCCACGCAAGGCGATCTCGGGCTTCACCGCGAAGCAGCACCTCGAGACCGTCGCGGCTGCCGTGGCCGGCTTCGCAGCACGAGCGCGCTAGGCGTCGAGGCGCGTCATCCAGCCGTGCGGGTCGGGGCGGCGGCCGTACTGGATGTCGGTGAGCTCCTCGCGCAGCGACATCGTCAGTTCGCCGGCGGGGGCATCCGCATCACCGATCGTGAAGTCCTCAGCGACGATCTGACCGATCGGCGTGACGACCGCGGCGGTGCCGCACGCGAACATCTCGACGATGTCACCGTTGGCGACGCCCTCGCGCCACTCGGTGATCGAGATACGGCGGCGCTCCACGGTGTGACCGCGGTCTTCGGCGAGCTGCAGGATCGAGTCGCGCGTAATGCCCTCGAGGATCGAGTCAGACTCCGGGGTGAGCAGCGTGCCGTCCTTGCGCACGAGCACGACGTTCATGCCGCCGAGCTCCTCGACGTACTGGCCGTGCTCGGCGTCGAGGAAGAGCACCTGCGCGCAGCCGTGGTCGTAGGCTTCCTGCTGGGCGATGAGGCTCGAGGCGTAGTTGCCGCCGGTCTTCGCGGCTCCGGTGCCCCCCTTGCCGGCGCGGGAGTACTGCGTCGAGAGCCAGATCTTGAGCGGCGCGACACCGCCCTGGAAGTAGGCGCCCGCGGGGCTCGCGATGACGTAGTAGTTGACCTTCTTCGCGGGGCGCACGCCGAGGAACGCCTCCTTGGCGAACATGAAGGGACGCAGGTAGAGGCTCGTCTCCGTCGCGCTGGGCACCCAGCGGGCATCCACCGCGATGAGCTGCTTGAGCGACTCGATGAAGTACTCGGTCGGAAGCTCGGGCAGGGCCATGCGCACGGCCGAGCGCTGCAGACGCGCGGCATTGGCCTCGGGCCGGAAGCTCCAGATCGAACCGTCGGCGTGACGGTAGGCCTTGAGGCCCTCGAAGATCTCCTGGCCGTAGTGCAGCACCGAGGCCGCCGGGTCGAGCGCGATCGGACCGTAGGGCTGCACCCGCGGGCGGTGCCAGCCGCCCATCTCGCTCCAGCAGATGTCGACCATGTGGTCGGTGAAGTGGTTGCCGAAGCCCGGGTTCGCGAGGATGTCGGCGTGCTCGGCCGCGGAACGCGCGGCGTCGTTGACCGTCACGGCGAACTCGAGGGAGCGGGGGGCGAGGAGGTTCTTCATGGATGCGTCCTTAGGTGAAGATCGTCAGTCAATTCTGCGCTACAGCGGCCGCGATCGCGTCGCCGATCTGCGACGTGCTGCGTTTGGCCTCCCCGCGGGACGCCAGATCGTCGATCACGGCCGCGGTGACCCGAGCCGCCGCATCCGCCTCGCCCAGATGGGTGAGCAGCAGTGCGACGGACAGGATCGCCGCCGTGGGGTCGGCGAGCTGTTGCCCGGCGATGTCCGGGGCCGAACCGTGCACGGGCTCGAACATCGAGGGGAAGGTGCCATCCGGATTGATGTTGCCCGAGGCCGCCAGTCCGATGCCGCCGCTGATCGCGGCCGCGAGATCGGTGAGGATGTCGCCGAAGAGATTGTCTGTGACGATCACGTCGAACTTAGCAGGGTTGGTGACCAGATGGATGGTCGCCGCGTCGATGTGCTGGTAGTCGACCGCGACGGCGGGGAACTCGGTCGCGACCCGGTCGACGATGCGCTGCCAGAGTCCGCCGGCGTGCACGAGCACGTTGGTCTTGTGCACGAGCGTGAGCTTGTTGCGACGAGCGGCCGCCTGGGCGAAGGCGAAGCGCACGAGCCTCTCGACTCCGAACGCCGTGTTGACCGAGACCTCGTTGGCGATCTCATGAGGCGTGCCGACGCGCAGCGTTCCGCCGTTGCCGACGTAGGGGCCCTCGGTGCCCTCGCGCACGACGACGAAGTCGACGTCGCCGGGGTTCGCCAGCGGCGACGTCACCCCGGGGAAGATCGTCGTGGGGCGCAGGTTGACGTAGTGGTCGAACGCGAAGCGCAACTTGAGCAGCAGCCCGCGCTCGATGATGCCGCCCGTCAGGCGGGGGTCGCGCGGGTCGCCTCCGACGGCGCCGAGCAGGATCGCGTCGTGCTCGGCGAGAGCATCGAGGTCGCTCTGCTCGAACACGGTGCCGGTCTCGAGGTAGTGGGTCGCCCCGTAGGGGAACGACGTCGGGGCGACATCCACGCCCGTGGCGGAGAGCACCTTGAGAGCCTCGGCGATCACCTCCGGTCCGATTCCGTCTCCAGCGATGACAGCGAGTTTCACGGTGCGGGCCATGGGATTCACAGTAGCGGGAACGCGTTGGGTCGCCGACATCGTGTCGGGCGTCACCACGCAGGCACATCGGCGGGGCAAAAGCAACGGGTGCCGCTCGCGCGACCGCACGACCTACCGTGGCGACATGAGCATCGGAACCGGAATTGTC
>CALRZA010000055.1:0-8777 GCA_943372535.1 Auritidibacter sp. Marseille-P8566 | reverse complement strand
CAGGGTCGCGATCATCGCCACCGCCATGCCTGTGCCGGTCGCCCACCCGGGCGGGGCGTCGGCGAACGATCCGCGGGCCAGCGCCGCTTCGGCGAGGTCGAGGCACTGGTCGAGGCCGTAGCTCTCGATGCCGAGATCGCTCTCCTCGTCGGGGTTCGTCACGACCATGCGGTCGCCCGGCACGATGACGTTGCGGCGCCGCAGCTCGAACGGGTCCATGCCGAGCACGCGGGCGAGCTCGTCGAGAGCGCTCTCGATCGCGAAGATGACCTGCCCGAGACCGTAGCCGCGGAAGGCGCCCGACGGCAGGTTGTTCGTGTAGACCGACTGGGCATCCACGCGCTTGTTCGCGCAGCGGTAGACGCTCACCGACTCGTGGATCGAGTGGTACATGACCCCGATGCCGTGGTTGCCGTAGGCGCCGGTGTCCATGAGCTGGTCGACCGCCATCGCGGTGAGGGTGCCGTCGGCCGTCGCGCCGAGCGTCACCGACACCTGCATCGGATGCCGCGTCGGCGCGATCGTGAACTCGTCCTGACGGGTGAACTCGTACTGCACCGCGCGGCCCGTGCGCAGCACGGCGAGCGTCACGAGGTCTTCGGTCAGCAGCTCCTGCTTGCCGCCGAAGCCGCCGCCGACGCGACCGGTGAAGACGCGCACCTTCGCGGGGTCGAGAGCGAAGATGTGGCACAGCTCGTCGCGCACCAGGTAGGGCACCTGGCTCGAAGTGCGCAGCACCAGTCGGCCGTCGTCATCCATCCACCCGCGCGTCACGTGGGTCTCGAGCGAGGCGTGGTTGACCCGACCGGTGGTCCAGGTGCCGGAGACGGTCGCTGCTGCCGTGGCGAGCGCCGCGGCCACGTCGCCGGTCTCCCCGTGGAATTCGGCGACGGTGTTGCGCTCCGGCGCCGCGATGCGCGACTCGGGCCCCTTGTCGGCGTGCAGCAGGGGCGCGCCCGGCCCCCGGGCCACGAGCGGGTCGAACACCGCGGGCAGCAGCTCGTACTCGACGACGAGCGCGTCGAGGGCGCGCTGGGCGTCGGCCACCGACTCCGCGACGATCGCGGCGACGCGCTGCCCACGGAAGCGCAGCACCTGGTCGAAGACGAGGGTGTCGTCCGGGTCATCGGTGCGGTGGTGGTGACGGCCGGTCGAGAACAGGGTCTCGGGGGAGTCGCGGAAGTCGAGGGCCGCGATCACCCCCGGCATCGCGAGGGCGGCGGTCGTGTCGATCGAGACGATGCGGGCGTGCGGATGCGGGCTGCCGAGCACCGCGACGTGCGCGAGGGCCGTCGTCGTGAGGTCGACCGTGTAGGGCTCGCGTCCGGTGACGACACGCAGGCCCGCGGGCGCCGGCACGGAACGGCCCGCGGCATCCCCCTCCGGGCCAACCGACGTGTTCACGACGCCGCAGATGGCGTCTCCGATCGCGCGGTAGCCGGTGCAGCGGCAGAGGTTGCCCTTGAGCAACCGCGGAAGGTCATCGAGGTCATCGGGGGTGAAGGTCGAGGCGGTGACGACCATGCCGGCCGTGCAGAAGCCGCACTGGAATCCGCCCGCCTCGACGAACGCCGTCTGCAGCGGATGCGGGTGCTCGGGCGAGCCGAGGCCCGCGACGGTCGTGACGGCCGCGCCGTCGAGCCGGTGCGCCGGATAGATGCACGAGTGGATGGGGGCTCCGTCGAGCAGCACCGTGCACGCCCCGCAGTCCCCGGCGTCGCAGCCCTTCTTGACCTCGAAGTGTTCGGCCTCGCGCAGCACCGTCCGCAGCACCTGCCCGGGCCGCGGGGTGACCTCGAGGGGCTCGCCGTTGACCGTGAGCCGCAGCGTGCCGTCGCTCATGACAGCTCCTCCCGCAGCTCCTCGGCAAAGCGAAGGCTCATCGCCCGCCGCCAGTCGGGCTTTCCGTGGGCGTCGTCGTACCAGTCGTCGATCGTGTCGATCGCGGCTGCGAGGGCCGCCACATCCGGCATCGACTCGAAGCGGAACTGCCGTGGCCGCGTCACGCCTCCGGTGACCGTCCAGGTGAGCTCGGCATCCGACGCCCGGGCGATGACGAGCGTGCCGGTGCGTCCGAGCGGCGAGAGCGCGATGCGACGGAAGCCCGTGCGCGAGGCGAGTGACGCGGCCGGCACGCGGAACGACCGCACCAGCTCGCCCGGCTCGAGCGCCGTGGACTGCACCCCGGTGACGAGGTCGACGACCGGGATGACGCGGTCACTGCCGTCCGGCCGCCAGACCAGCGCCGTGGCATCCCACGCCGCCAGCAGCGCCGTCATCGGCCCGGCCGGAAGCGCCATGCACACGTTGCCCGCGACCGTGGCGACGTTCCACACCTTGAACGAGCCGAGCAGGGCGGTGACGCACTGCCAGATGAGCGGATGCGCGGCGAAGTCGCCCTCCAGCCGCGACAGCTCGGCGAGGGTGCAGGTCGCGGCGATGACGAGGTCGCCGTGCTGCCACTCCAGCGGCTGCCAGCCCATGCGCGTCAGGTCGACGAGTCCCGTGAGACCGTCCTGGGGCTCCGAATAGAGCCAGGTGCCGCCGCCGAGCCACCGCTCGCCCGGCTGCAGAACGCACTCGTCCCGGGAGCGGGCGAACCGCACATCCGCGACGGTGATCAGATCCATGGTGCTCCCAGTCAAGCCCATCGATGTGTCTGGGGTGTAACGCCACCCTGCGGCTGGTGGCTCGGGTGGCGGCCTGAACGCCCGTCGCCACCCGCAGGGTCGTGGCTCGTCACCCGACACACCCCGGGGGGTTGCCGGGCGTTCACCTTGCCGCGTCACTGTCATCCCGTGCACCGGGTCCCGATCGCCATCCTGCTCGCTTCCGTCATCGTCGCCGGAGGGGTCGCCGTTCCCGCGACCGCGGCCTCCGCCGCCGAGGCCGCGCCGAGCATCCTCATCAACGAACTCGCCAACGGCGGCCCGGAGTCGGACTCCGACACCTTCGTCGAGCTGCGCAACTGGGGCACCGAGCCGGTCGACCTCTCAGACTGGGGTCTCTTCCGCTGCAGCGTGCAGGGCCTGCGCGCCAACGTCGGCCGCCCCGAGGCGAGCTTCCTGGGAGTCGTGCTCGATCCCGGAGAGATCATCACGGTGTCGCGGGTCGGCATGCCGGGCCAGCTCCACACCACCGCGCCCTACGACATCGGGGGATTCGGCCTCTATCTGGAGGGCCCCGCGGGCGAGCGAGTGGATGCCGTCGGCGTCTACCCGAACGAGCCGTGGCCCACCGAGAGCGAGTGCACCACCGGCCGCAACCTGCCCAACAGCCTGAACTTCGCGGCGGGGGAGTCCTGGCAACGCGTCGCCGCGACGGGAGACGTCACCCGCGACTTCATCATCGCTCCGGCCACGATCGACCGACCCAACGCCACCGAGCCGAGCCCGCGCGAAGACAGCGCCGTCGTCATCGCCGAGGTCGCGTCGTCGGGTCCCACCCGCGGTGACGACGACTTCGTCGAACTCCACAACGCCGGGAGCGAGGCGGAGGACATCAGCGGATGGCACCTCTCGCGCTGCACCGCGAGCGGTCGCCTGCGTGCCGACACGCTCGAGTACACGGTGCCCGACGGCACCGTTCTCGCCCCGGGCGCCCGATGGGTCGTCGCAGGAAAGGGCTACCCGGGCGCCCCCGACGGCGCGCTCGCGCACAGCCTCGCCGACGTGGAGTTCGGCGTGCACCTCTCCACCGACCGCGGTCGCCTTGTCGACCGCGTCGCGGTCTCCCTCTCCGGCGACAGCGCCTGTCAGGACGGCGACGCGAAGCTGCCCGCGATCCTCGACGGGATCGCGAACGAGTCGTATCAGCGCACCCCGGGCGGGTTCATCATCGCGCCGCGCACGCCCGGCGCGCCCAATGCCACGGTCGAGTCGAGCCTCGCGCTCAGCGGGTTCGCCTATCCCGCCGAGCCCGGGGTTGCGATCAGCGAGCTCGCGACCGACCCGTCGACCGAGGGGATGCCGACCGGCAGCATCCAGCGCAACTGGATCGAGCTCGGCAACTACGGCGACACCGCCGTCGACATCAGCGGCTGGACGGTTCGCCGGTGCGAGGCCGACGGGGCCCGCAGTCGTGACCTCCAGTTCACCGTGCCCGCCGGCACCGTGCTGCCGTCGGGCGAGACGTTCCTCGCGGCTCGCGCCGGCACCGCCGCGGCGGGCTCAGCCCAGGTGACCTACGACACGGCTCTCAACTTCCTCGGCACGGGCGTGTGGCTCGCGGACTCCGACGGCCGTCGAGTGGACAGCATCGGGATCTACGCGACGAACGAGATGGACTCGACCAACGTCATCCCGAGTCCGTGTTCGAAGGGGATGGCCCTGACGACCTACCTGCCCGACCGGCTGCTCGCCGAGACTTTCCAGCGCGCCCGGTTCACCGGGGTCGACGCTGACGACTTCGTCGTCGACGAGGCGACCCCGGGTGAGCTGGACCAGCACTCCTGGGTCGACCCCACCGTTCGGGTGCCCACGTTCGAGACCGCCGCCCTGCCGAATCCGACCCGCAACGTGGCAGCCGCCGAGGTGCGACCCGACGTCACCGCCACCGTTCTCGAGGCGTGGTCCGGGGTCACCGCCGGAGCGCCGTTGACGACCCGCACGGGAGCCTCGGAGACCCGCCTCGACCCGGCGAGCCCGGCCCCGATCGCGGATGCCGCCTACGGCTGGCCCTACCACCGCTTCGTCCTCGACGCGACGACCCTCACTCCCGGCTCGGCGGTCGGTTGGCAGGGGGCACCGGGTGCCGGCGAGCGGCAGCTCTCGGTCTGGAACGGCACCGAATGGCGCCTCCTCGACTCGGCGGAGGGCGACATGAACGGCATCCTCGACGCCGGCGACCTCCGCGACGGGCGAGTGGAGCTGCTCGTGCAGGACGGCGCGCGCCCCACCTCCACGTTGGCCGCGGGTCGCGACGGCGAGCTCGAGAACCCCGACGACTACGACTTCGCCTTCACCCACGTCACCGACACGCAGTACCTCAGCGAGAGCTATCCCGAGGTCTACACGCAGCTGATCAGCTGGATCGCCGATCACGCCGACGACCGCAAGATCTCGTTCGTCGCCCACACCGGCGACCTCGTGCAGAACTGGGTCGACCCCGCGCAGAACGACGTGCGGGCTCGCATCGAGTTCGAGCGGGCGTCCGCGATCCAGGGCATCCTCGACGACGCCGGAGTGCCCAACAGCGTGCTGCCCGGCAACCACGACAACAAGCGCGGGGTCTCGAACGACCTCTTCAACGAGTACTTCCCGCCGAGCCGCTACGAGGATGCACCCTGGTACGGCGGGTCGATCGCGCCGGACGACAACAGCGCGAACTACTCGCTCTTCGAGGTGGAGGGCACGAAGTTCCTCGTGCTCTCGCTGCCGTTCGCCTACTCCGAAGACGAGATCGCCTGGGCCGTGGAGGTCGTCTCGGTCTACTCCGACTACAACGTGATCCTCGCGACCCACGAGCACGTCACGCCCGAGACTCTCGAGACCGGAGCCCACCGCGCCGCGAACGCCCGATGGACCTCGCGCGCGCAGGAGCTGTGGGAGCGCCTCATCGCCCCGAACCGCAACGTGAGTCTCGTGCTCTCCGGCCATTTCCACGGCCTCGGGCAGATCGTCACCGAGAACGCCGGGGGCCTCGAGGGTCACACGGTGGTCGAGCTGCTCGCCGACTACCAGGAGTTCCGCACCCATACGGGCGAGCGGGCGACCGGGTTCTTCCGCATGCTGCAGTTCGACATCGACGGCGGCGCGATCGCGGTCGACACCCGCTCGGTGCGCCTCGGGGTCAGCGACAGCCTCGACTACGACTACCGCCAGTTCCTGCCCGACAACGGGCTGCCGACCACCCCGTCGAACGCTCGACCGTGGCGCATCGTCGAGAGCGGCCTGCAGGGGCGGTACACGGCGGAGGACGACGAGTTCACGGCGCGCCTCGAGCTGCAGCATCCCAAGCTCATCGCCACCACCGCGATCCTCGTGTCCGGCCCCGCCGCACCCTGACCGGCACCGCGCCATCCCGAGGTGGGCCTCGTAGGATGTCGAGCATGACGAAGACCGCGGTGCACTTCGGGGCGGGCAATATCGGGCGCGGCTTCGTCGCGCAGTTCCTCCACGAGAGCGGCTACGAGGTCGTCTTCGCGGATGTCAGCGACGAGCTGATCGGTGCCCTGCAGTCCCAGCCCAGCTACCGGGTCATCGAGGTGGGAGACGGCGCGCAGGAGCGCGTCGTCGACGGCTATCGCGCCATCAACTCGCGCACCCACGAGGCCGACGTCGTCGCCGAGATCGCGAAGGCCGACATCGTCACGACGGCGGTGGGGGCCCGCATCCTGCGCTTCGTCGCCCCGGTCATCGCGCAGGGTCTCGCCGCCCGCACGAACCCCGAGCCCCTCATCGTCATCGCGTGCGAGAACGCGATCGGCGGCACCGACGCGCTCGCGGCCGAGGTGCGCCAGCACGTCGCGGCCGAGAACGCGATCTTCGCCAACTGCGCGATCGACCGCATCGTGCCCGAACAGTCGGGTGGGCTCGACGTCACGATCGAGTCGTTCTTCGAGTGGGTCGTCGACCGCACGCCGTTCGGCGGGGCGACTCCCGACATCCACGGGGTCACGTGGGTCGACGATCTGGGACCGTTTATCGAGCGCAAGCTCTTCACGGTCAACACGGCTCACGCGGCTGCGGCTTATCACGGCATGGATCGAGGCTGGGTCTCGATCCGCGAGGCGCTCGCGACCCCCGAGCTGCAGGCCGAGGTGCGCGCGGTGCTCGACGAGACGAAGGCCCTGCTCGTGGCCAAGCACGGGTTCGATCCCGTCGACCAGCAGGCCTACATCGAGAAGACGCTCAAGCGCATCTCGAACCCGCACCTGCCCGACACGTGCGAGCGCGTGGGGCGCAGCCCGTTGCGCAAGCTCTCGCGGCACGAACGGTTCATCGGCCCGGCGGCCGAGCTTGCCGAGCGCGGCATGGAGGTCTGGAACCTGCTCAACGCCGTCGGCGCCGCCCTGCGGTTCGACAGCGAGGATGATGCCGAGTCGGTCGAGCTGCAGTCCCTGCTCGCGAGTGGCGCGCCCGCCGCCCTCGCGGAGACGATCACGGGGCTCGAGCCGCAGCATCCGCTCTTCCCCCATGTCGTGGAAGTCATCGATCTGCGCCTGGCCCGATGACCGAGCAGCGCGACGACGATCTCGACGCCCTGACCTGGGCGGGCGACGAGGAGCCGATCACCGACCGTGCGGTCGAGACCGCCGAGCCCCGCACGGTCGTGGTCGACACCCCGGAGGCGCCGGCGACGCCCGGCATCCTGATCGTCACCTACGGCATCCTTGCCGGCATCTATGTGCTGTTCACGGCGGGATGGATCGGCAGCGTCATCAGGCTCAATGAGCTGCGCGGCACCTTCAGCGACCTGCTGAGCGAGATCATGTTCCAGTTCGGCGAGTTCCTCGCGATCGCGAGCCCCGCCCTCTGGTTCGTCACCGCGCTCGTGCTCACCCGCGGTCGCCGCCCGATCGTGCGTCTGGCCCTGCTGCTGCTCGGCCTCGTCGTGGTCGTGCCCTGGCCGTTCGTTCTGGGAGTGTGAGATGACCGACACCGATTCCCCGGATGCCGTGGCCGAGACCGCCGCGCCGGATCCGGCTCCGTCCCGCCGATTCGGCCCGGTGTCGATCGTCATCGCCGCGTTGTTCGGCCTGCTCTACGTGTACGACCTGTGGGAGGCGGTCTCAAACCTCGTGCAGCTCCCGCTCGTCTATGAGGCGTACGGCTTCGACACCGCGGCTCTGCCGTGGTGGCTGCTGATCGTCGGCGTCGCGATCCCGCCGGTCGTCTTCGGGCTCGCGCTCGCGGCGGGTCGCCGCCAGTCGGTCGGCGTGCGGGCACTGCTGCTCCTGCTCGGGCTCGCCGTGGTCGCCGCCGCAAGCCTCGGCGTCATCGCCGCCGAGATCGCGCTGCGCCCCGCGCTGTTCTAGGCCGCAGCGGCACGCGTCGAGTGCTGCCGCCCTACGCGATCGCCACGACGATGAGCGCGATCAGCACGAGCTGACCGATCAGCCGAGGCCAGAACGGGATCGCCGCTCGACCGAACCGGCCCGGGTCGGTGGCCGCGTAGGCGTTGGCCGGGAACACCGCGATCAGGAAGACGATCAGCGCGATGCCCGCGGCCAGCCGGGTCTGTGGCACGAGAAGGCCGATGCCTCCCGCGACCTCGCAGAGCCCGGTGAACACCACGAGCGCGCGGCGACTCGGCCAGCCCGGCCTCACGAGCGCGGGCGGGATCATCGCCGCCATGCCCCGAGCGACATTCGGCACGAAGTGCAGTGCCCCCATGCCGACGAACATCACGGCCAGAACGAGGCGCAGCACGGGCAGCAGCAGGTCGGTCATGCTCCATCGTCACATGCCCTGTCCCTCCCGAAAGCACGGTGCGTGACTTGCAATAGTGTGTGACGCACACTAATGTGATCGACATGTACGAAGCAGAGGTCCTCGCGACCCACCGCCAGGAGGTCAGGCGCGGCACCGTGGTGCTCGCCTGTCTCCTCACGTTGGTCACCCCCAACTACGGCTACGCCCTGCTCGAGTCGCTCGAGAAGGACGGATTCCCGGTGGATGCCAACACCCTCTACCCGCTGCTGCGCCGGCTCGAGAAGCAGGGCCTGCTCACCAGCGAGTGGAACACCGACGAAGCGCGCCCGCGCAAGTTCTACGCCACGAGCGCCGACGGCGCTGAACTGGCCGACCTCCTCTATCGCGACTGGGTCGACCTCG
>CALRZA010000054.1:0-8898 GCA_943372535.1 Auritidibacter sp. Marseille-P8566 | reverse complement strand
CGAAGCGACCGGCGACCGCGGTGTCGAGCGCGCCGGCCGGGCCGGTCACGAGCAGCACGTAGATGAAGGTGGCGCCGAGGGCGCCGCCCACGAGCTGCGCGAGGATGTAGTACGGGGTGTCCTTCCACGCGAACCGGCCTGCGGCAGCGGCGCCGAGGGTCACGGCCGGGTTGAAGTGGCCGCCCGAGATGTGGCCGACCGAGTAGGCGCCCGCGAGCACGGCGAGGCCGACCGCGAGGGCGATCGGCAGGATGCCGGCCGACGGCGCGGTGAAGATCGCGGTGCCGACGACGGCGGCGACGAGGAGGAAGGTTCCGAAGAGTTCGGCAGTCACTCGCTGGGGGAGTGAGGCGCTCGTGTCGAGGTCGACATCGGCATTGGTGACGGTCTTGGCCACGGGGGGTGCCTTTCAGGTTGGGGATGGAGCACCCCCGAGCCTAGGACTCTGCGCGCCGCGGTGGGCGGATTGCGTCGGCGCGCGAGCAGAGCGACCTGACCGCGGCCGAGCCCCCGGCTAGAGCCGTCCGGCCGCCTTGAGCGCCAGATAGTGGTCGGCGAGGGCCGGCGGGAGGTCCTGCGGGGCACCCGTGACGACCTCCGCCCCGAGCTGGCGCACGGCCGCGGCGACCCGCGCCTGGTCAAGCAACGAGCGCTCGGCGGCGGCGGCGCGGTAGACCTCCTCGCGCGTGGTGCGCGAGCGCGTGGCATCCAGCACCTCGGGGTCGGTCACGCTCGACACGACGACCTGGTGCTTGCGGGTGAGCTGCGGCAGCACCGAGAGCAGGCCACGGGAGGCCCCGGGCGCGTCGATCGTCGTCGCGAGCACGACGAGCGCTCGGTGCGACGTGATCGAGCGCACGAGCCCGGGCACGGCGGCCCAGTCGAGCTCGATGAGCTCCGGGTCGACCGGGGCCATCGTCGTGACCATGCGCGACAGCAGCTCGGCTCCCGACGCGCCCTGCACCCGCGCGCGCACCCGCCGGTCGAAGACGACGAGGTCGACGCGGTCACCCGCGCTGGAGGCCAGAGCGGCGAGCAGCAGCGCCGACTCGAACGCGGTGTCGATGCGCGGTTCGTTGTCGATGCGGGCCGCCGAGGTGCGGGCGGAGTCGACGACGATGACGACCCGTCGGTCGCGCTCCGGTCGCCAGGTGCGCACGACGAGACCCGGGCCGGATGCCGTGGTGCGCCGCGCCGTCGCCCGCCAGTCGATCGAGCGCACGTCATCGCCGCGCACGTAGTCGCGCAGACTGTCGAACTCGGTGCCCTGGCCGCGCACCATGACGCTCGTGGCGCCATCGAGCTCACGGAGCCGGGCGAGCCGCGACGGCAGGTGCTTGCGCGAGTTGAAGGGCGGCAGCACGAGGATCGAGCCGGGCACGGCGATCGTCGCCTGCCGCGCCCACAGCCGCAGGGGGCCCCACGAGCGGATCGTCACGTGGGCCGCTCGGCGCTCGCCGCGACGGAAGGGCGTGAGCGCCGTCGTGAGCGCCCGTCGCTCACCCGCGGGGATCGTCACCGACTGGCGGCGGGGTTCGGCCACCGCGGAGGGCTGCCATCCATCGCGCACGATCGCGCGCACCGGGCGTCGGCCGACGTTGTGCAGAGCGAGGGTCGACGTCGTCGTCTCGCCGAGACGCACGCGCGACGGCACCGAGCGCGTGACCTCCACCCGGCGCGGCGAGCCGGCGATGAGGAGGTCGACGATGCCGAGCAGCACCGCGCCCACGGCCCAGAGCACGAAGACGATGGGCTGACCCGTCGCGATGATCGGCAGCGCGCCGAGCGCGATGAGCAGCACGAACCAGCCCGAGATCGCCACCGTGCTCCTTCCGCTTGCCGAGTCGACTGATGCCGTGCCAGGACGGGCTTAGATCGGAACCTGCACCTGCTGCAGGATCGAGCGCAGGATCGTATCGGCCGAGACGCCTTCGAGCTCCGCCTCCGGACGCAGCTGAATGCGGTGGCGCAGCACCGGCAGCGCCATCGCCTGCACGTGGTCGGGCGTGATCGCGTCGAAACCGTTGAGCCACGCCCACGCCTTGGCAGCGGCGAGCAGGGCGGTCGATCCGCGCGGGCTCACGCCGAGCTTCACCGACGGGCTCTGGCGGGTCGCCCGGGCGAGGTCGACGGTGTAGCCGATCACGTCGGCGCTCGCCCCGACGGTCGCCACGGCGGCCTGCGCGGCCGCGAGCTTCTTCGCGTCGAGCACCGGGGTGACCCCGGCGGCGGCGAGGTCGCGCGGGTTGAAGCCCTCGGCGTGACGGCGCAGCACCTCGATCTCGTTCTCACGCTCCGGCAGGTCGAGCACGAGCTTGAGCAGGAAGCGGTCCAGCTGGGCCTCGGGCAGCGTGTAGGTGCCCTCGTACTCGATCGGGTTCATGGTCGCCGCGACCATGAACGGCACCGGCAGCTTGCGGGTCTGTCCGTCGACCGACACCTGCCGCTCCTCCATCGCCTCGAGCAGGGCCGACTGGGTCTTGGGGGGCGTGCGGTTGATCTCGTCCGCGAGCAGGATGTTGGTGAACACCGGCCCCTCGCGAAACTCGAACTCCCCGGCCTTCGCGTCGTAGACGAGCGAGCCCGTCACGTCACCCGGCATGAGGTCGGGCGTGAACTGCACCCGCTTGGTCTCGAGCTTCAGGGCGTGGCTCAGGGTGCGCACGAGCAGGGTCTTCGCGACGCCCGGCACGCCTTCGAGCAGCACGTGGCCGCCGGCGAGCAGCGCGATGGTGAGCCCGGTCACGGCGGCATCCTGGCCGACGACGGCCTTGCCCACTTCGGTGCGCAGGGCGGCGAACGACTCGCGCAGGTCGGTGTTGGTCATGAGTCGATTCTCCCGTATCGGTGGGGTGGTCAGGGGCGGTGGGGCTAGGGGCGCAGTCGGCGGGTGACGTCCGCTTCGAGGGTGAGCAGGTCATCCGAGAGGCTCACGAGCTCCCGGTCGGTCGCGGGTTCGCGATCGAGAAGCAGGTCGCGGATGTCGGGGCCGCCCCGCCCGGTCACGGCACCGACCGCAGCGATCACCTCGTCGACCGTCGCGGTGCGGGGCAGACCGCACACCGTCGCGAGCCGCTGCACCGTGCCGACGCGCAGCGCGTCGAGAGCCCGCAGTCGAGCGGTCGACTTCTCGTAGAGCCGCGCCCGCCCGAGCATCGTCTCGCTCGAGCGCACGATCACCGGAAGGTTCTCGAACACGAGCGGTCCGAGCCGTCGACCGCGCCAGAGCGCGGCGACGAGCGCGACGAGGCCGACCGTCCACGCGAGGGGCAGCACCCACGGGGGTGAGAGGTCGGAGATCGTCTCGCCCTCCCCGGCCGGCAGGTCTTCGAACGTGGGGATGTACCAGACGAGCGTCGGCTCGGCGCCCAGCAGGGTCAGGGCGTAGGCGGCGTTGTCCTCGTCGATTACGAACTGGTTGCTCAGGGCATCCGTCGTTCCGACGATCGTGAGGGTGCCGTCGGGCCCGCGGTCGATCTCGACGAGCGAGACGACGTCGTCGCCGCTGCCGAGGCATCCCGTGACCGCGGGATCCTCGTCGAGGATGCGGTACCCCTCGCCACCCCCGGTCACCGTCGACACCCGCTGCAGCGCGGGTACGTCGCAGTCGGCGCTCACGACCTCGTCGACGACGCCGGCCTGCGCGACGCTCGGGGCGAGACGGTCCAACGCGGGGAAGTCGGGGTCGATCAGCACCACCCGGTCGCTCAGGTCGGCGGCCTGCTCGACCTGGCTGGTGGTGAGGATCGCCTGGGGGTCGTAGATGAGCACGGTCGTCGCCGCGGGGTCGTCCACGGCACCCCGAGCCTCACCGAGGTTGGAGGCCGCGATCACCGTGACGCCCTGCTGCCGCAGGACCTCGGCGACGGCCCCGGCCCCGACCGGCGTCGGGCTGTCGGACGCGAGGGGATCGCGTGGCGCGGCCGAGCCGACCGCGCCGAGGCTGATGAACGCGATGACGAGCAGCAGTATCGCGGCGCCGATCCAGAACAGCGCCCGTCGCATCACCTGGCTAGGGGCGGGGGTCAGGACGGTCACGCGGAGGCCCCGACGGGCTTGAGCGAGCGCAGCACGGTGTCGAGCGAGACGAGGTCGTCGTACTGCGCGGCCGTGCCCGCGGCGCCGAGGTAGCGCACCGCGTCGAAGACCACCGCGGCCTCGACGAGTCTCGCCTGCTCGGCCGCGAAGACCGTGCCCGCCTGCTGGGCGAACCCGCGCGCGGTCGTGCCCGGGAACGTCGTGACGACGAGCCGCTCGGCGAGCCCGCGGGCGATGGCGCGAAACTGTTCGGCCACGGCGAGGGTGTGGTCGCCGCGCGCGGCGGCGGCGGCGGCATCCCGGCGCATCGTCGCGGCGTCGCGATCGTCGTCGTCGCCGAACAGAGCGCCGGTCACCCGGCTGCGCCGATTGAGCCGGGGCAGCCCGAAGATCAGCAGCGCGATCACGATGCCGGCGGCGATGAGGCCGAGCACGACGGCGAGGCCCGCACCCGGAGGACCATCAGGAACGGTGAGGGAGTTGAACCACTCGCCGATCGCCTGCGAGATGCGATCGAGCAGGGTCGGCTGCGCGGCCTGGTAGGGCGGCTTGCTCAGCTCGGTGATGAGCCACTCGCGGGCCTCGTCGGGCTCGGGTTCGACCGGCACGTCGCGCACGACGAAGCCGAGAAGAGCGAGCACTGCCGTCACGTCAGCTCGCTGCGGGTCGCGGCAGGTAGGGGTCGACGACGTCGGTCGCGCCCGCGTGACGCGCCTCCACGAAGTGGGCGAGCTCGAGGTCGAGGCCCTCCTTGCGCATGCGCAGATCGATGTAGATCAGGGCGGCCGTCGCCGACTGCACCACCGCGCTGATCGCACCGATGACCACCGAGATCACCGTCGTCACGAGCGAACCGATCAGCAGGGTGCCGAGCATCGCGTCCTCGTCAGCGTTCGGGTTGAGTAGACCGCCGCCGAGCGAGAAGACGAGCTGCACCGGGGTCGTGATGATCTGGCCGGCCGTCGAGAGGATGAACGCCACGAGCAGCAGCGTGCCGAAGGTGCGCCAGAAGTAGCCGATCGAGAGCGTCCACGAGCGCGTGATCGCCGCGCGCAGCGGCAGGCGCTCGATCATGAGCGCGCTCGGCACCAGGGCGAGGCGGGTGCCGATCCAGGCGCCGAGCACGGCGAGCCCGCCGAACAGCGCGAGCCCGAGCAGCACGCCGATGACGGCCCCCGCGGCGCCGCCGGCGACGCTCAGCCCCACGATGATGAGGATGACGAAAATGATGGCCACGACGAGCGCGGCGGTCAGCAGCAGGGTCCAGCCGATCAGCGCACCGATGCGACCGCGCGCCGCACGCCACAGCCCGCCGAGGCGCAGCTTCTCGCCCAGGGTGCCGCGGGCCACCTCGAGCGAGACGACGCCCTGCAGGATCGCGCTGGCGACAAGCGAGAGCGCCACGGCCACGAGCCCGGCGAGGATGATGAGCGCGATCGAGCCGGCGGCGATGGCATCCACGTCTTCGGCCAGGGCCGACTCGATGCGCGAGATGGCCCCGACGCTCACCAGACCGACGACGAGTCCCGCGCCGAGGCTGACGATCGCCGTGATGATGAGGGCGAAACCGAACATCGGGCGCGGGTTGCGGCGCAGCACCTGGAACGACGCCCCGAGCAGGGTGCCAAACGCGAGGGGGCGCAGCGGCACGAGCCCGGGCTTGGGCGGGGGCGTCCATCCCGCGGGCTGACCCGGGGCCGGGGGCCCGTCGGGGGCTCCGAACGGCGTGGGCGCCGGGGCGCCGTAAGGCGAGGGCGGGGGGATCGCGGGGCCCGAGAACGGAGCCTGGGGCGCCGGCCCGGCAGACGGATCGACGGGCGGCTGCCAGGAGGAGCT
This sequence comes from Auritidibacter sp. Marseille-P8566, assembly GCA_943372535.1. Classification (GTDB taxonomy): domain Bacteria; phylum Actinomycetota; class Actinomycetes; order Actinomycetales; family Microbacteriaceae; genus Rhodoglobus. The sequence continues at coordinate 3,024 of CALRZA010000054.1, read as the reverse complement.
GTCGGACACGGGTCGCCTTCCGCGGTCGAGTCGTGAGGATCGGTCGCCCTCATGCTTTCACACTCGACTACTCTTGTGCGAAAGTCCCAGCGCCCGCGAAGGCACCGGAACTCGACGAAGGTAAGAGGGCAAGTGAACGCGCGAATTCTTGTGGTCGATGATGACACCGCGCTCGCGGAGATGATCGGGATCGTCCTGCGCTCCGAAGGGTTCGATCCTCATTTCTGCGCCGACGGCAGCGCCGCGCTCGAGGCGTTCCGCACATCGAAACCCGACCTCGTGCTGCTCGACCTGATGCTGCCGGGGCTCGACGGCATCCAGGTCTGCGCGCAGATCCGCGAGGAGTCGGGCACGCCGATCATCATGCTCACCGCCAAGAGCGACACGGCGGATGTCGTCAAGGGCCTCGAGAGCGGCGCCGACGACTACGTCGTCAAGCCCTTCAACCCCAAAGAGCTCGTCGCCCGGGTGCGCACCCGCCTGCGCCCGACCCCCGAGACCTCCACCGGCACCCTGACGATCGGCGATCTGACGGTGGATGTCGCGGGCCACGAGGTCAAGCGCGGTGACACGCGCATCAACCTCACGCCGCTGGAGTTCGAGTTGCTCCTGGCGCTCGCCAGCAAGCCGCAGCAGGTCTTCACGCGCGAGATGCTGCTCGAGCAGGTCTGGGGCTACCACTACAAGGCCGACACGCGACTCGTGAACGTGCACGTGCAGCGCCTGCGCGCGAAGGTCGAGGAGGACCCGGACAACCCGCGCATCGTCATGACCGTGCGCGGAGTGGGCTATCGCGCGGGGACCTCCGCCTAGACCGATGCGCGAACTCGACTGGCGCGCCTGGCTCGCGAGGCTCGCCACCCTGTGGCGCTCCTCGCTGCAGGTGCGCACGGTCGCGATCACGGTCATCCTCTCGGCCGTCGCGGTCTTTATCATCGGCGGCTACATGTCATTCACGGTCGGGGCGAACCTCTTCGATCTGCGGCGCACCCAGCTCGAGGGCACGAGCGCCACCGCGACGCTGACGGGGCAGAACTTCTTCGATCAGGCGGCCGAGCAGCTCGGCTCCGAGGATCTCGACGCGACGATGCAGGATGCCGCCGGCGCGATCCTCGCCGCGGCCTCCACCACCGGCGAGACCCAGTTCGCGATCCTGCGCACCCCCGGCCAGGACGGCGCTCCGACCCCGACCGACATCCAGTCGTCGGGGCTCGACACCGACGCCCTGATCTCGGAGGAGCTGCGGGAGGCCGTGCGCTCGGCGGAGGAGCCCCGCACCTTCTCGCAGTCGATCGCGCTCGAGGTCGACGGTGCTGTGCATCCGGGGCTCGTCGTCGGATCCCTTCTCGACATCCGCGGCGGCCAGTACGAGCTCTATCTCGTCTACGACATCATCGACGCCGCTGAGACCCTCGGCTTCGTGCAGCAGACCCTCGCGATCGGCGGGCTCGCGCTCATCGTGCTCATCGGCGCCGTCACGGTGATCGTCGTGAGACTCGTCGTCGGGCCGGTGCAGCTCGCGGCCGAGACGAGCGAGAAGCTCGCCGCCGGGCAGCTCGAGGTGCGCATCCCGGTGAAGGGCGACGACGTCATCGCCACCCTCGCGCGCTCGTTCAACGGCATGGCCGCGAGCATGCAGAACCAGATCACGCGCCTCGCGGCGCTCAGTCAGGTGCAGCAGCGTTTCGTCTCCGACGTGTCGCACGAGCTGCGCACGCCGCTCACGACGATCCGTCTCGCGGGCGACGTGCTCTACGACCAGCGGGACACCTTCCCGCCGGCGACGGCGCGCACCGCCGAGCTGCTGCACACCCAGGTCGAGAGATTCGAATTGCTGCTCGCCGACCTCCTCGAGATGAGCCGCTACGACGCCGGTGCCGTCGACATGGACACCGAGCCGACCAACCTCGTGCGCCTCGTGGAGGAGGCGATCGACTCGGTGCACTCGCTCGCGGAGTCGAAGGGCTCCGAACTCAGTCTCAACGCTCCGGGCGGCTACTTCGAGGCCGAGGTCGACTCGCGCCGCATCCGCCGCATCCTCAGCAACCTGCTCGGCAACGCCATCGATCACGGCGAGGGCAAGCCCATCGTCACGTGGGTCGACAGCGACCGGGATGCCGTGGCCATCGCCGTGCGCGACTACGGCGTGGGCATGACGCCCGAGGCGATGGACCGGGTCTTCGACCGCTTCTGGCGCGCCGACCCGTCCCGCCAGCGCACGACCGGCGGCACGGGACTCGGCCTCGCGATCTCGCTCGAGGATGCCGCCCTGCACGGCGGGTGGCTCGAGGTCTGGTCGGCGCCGGGCGAGGGCTCGTGCTTCCGGCTCACGCTGCCGCGCGTGCGCGGGGCCGTGCTCACCCGCTCCCCGCTCGAGCTGCCGCCCGTCGAGGTCGACGAGTCGACGACTCCGGGGGTGCCCCGTGCGTAGGGCGATCGCGCTCGGCGTCGTGGTGATGGCGCTGCTCACCGGCTGCGTCGGCATCCCGACCTCCGGCGGGGTGGCGAGCGGGCCCCTCATCGACGAGCAGGTCGACCCCGACTTCGTGCTGCGCCCGGCGGGCCCACGCCCCGGAGTCTCGCCCGAGGAGCTGCTCACCGACTTCATGGCGGCGCTGCGCGGTCCTCAGGCCGACTATGCGACGGCCCGGGAGTACTTCACGCGCGAGGCGAGCCTCGACTGGGATCCCGACACGTCGGCGCTCGTGCGCACCGGCATCGCCGAGATCGAACCGGGCGAGGCCCCCAACAGCTTCACCTACACCGTCACGGCGACCGGCTCCGTGGATGCCGACGGCCGCTACACCGTGCTGACTCCGACCCCGCAGACCCTCACCTACACCTTCGCTCAGGAGGACGGCGAGTGGCGCATCGCGTCGGCCCCCAACGGGGTCGTGCTCAGCGAGCTGAGCTTCGAGCGCGTCTTCGCGGCGCAATCGCTCTACTTCTTCGACCCGAGCTTCGCCTACCTCGTGCCCGACGTACGGTGGTTCCCGTCGCGCGCGACGATCTCGTCGCGCACGC
>CALRZA010000053.1:0-9004 GCA_943372535.1 Auritidibacter sp. Marseille-P8566 | reverse complement strand
AAGGCGAGACGCACGTCGTTGCCGTCCCAGTCGACTCCCTCGGGAAACTTGATGAGGGAGAGCGCGTCAGACATGACGGAGTCCTTGGCGGCGAGGGTGCCGTGCGGGATCGCCACGCCCTCGCCCATGAAGGTCGAGACGGAGTTCTCCCGGTCGATCATCGCGTCGATGTAGGCGGCATCCACCGCACCGACGGCCATGAGGGCCGCGCCGGCTTGGCGGATCGCGTCGTCGCGGTCTGTTGCGGAGGCGTCGAGGCGGATCGACGCCTCCGCAAGCAGTTCGGTGAGAGGGATCTGCTCGTCAGCCACGATTAGAGCTCCACCGTGGTGCCATCCTGGATGGCCTTGACGAGCTTGGCCACGGCGGGGTCACCCAGGAACAGCATGAACGGGATCACGGGCACGTTGTCCGGCGCATGGTGCCGGGCCCGATCGGCCAGTCCTGCCTGGGTGACCACCACATCGGCGTCGCCGGGGATCGAGGCGACCGGGGAGTGCTCCACGGTCACGCCGTTCTTGGCGAGTTGCTTCTTCAGCGAGGAGGCCAGCATCACGCTGCTGCCCATTCCCGCGTCGCACGCAACGATCAGCTTCTTGATGCTGGATCCGTCGATGGTTGCCATAGCTCTACTCTTCTCTCACTCAGGTTGTGTATGCGGGCTCAGGCCGTGGCGGCCTTCGAGCCCTTCTTGTTCTCTGCACTCTTCTCCTGCGCGGCCTCGAGGTCAATCGCCGCGTCGACCGCCGACTCCTTGCGGCCGAAGCCGAGGAGGAACGAACCAACGAGCGCTGCGACCGCGGCCGAGAGCAGGATGCCCACCATGTTCAGCAGGAGGTTGTCCGGCGGAGACACGAGGATCCAGGCGAAGATGCTGCCCGGGGATGCGGGTGCCACGAGGCCGAGGTTGAAGATGACCTCCCACAGCACGCCGGTCGCACCACCGAGGATCGCCGCGATGATGAGGATCGGCTTGAGCAGCACGTACGGGAAGTAGATCTCGTGGATGCCGCCGAGGAAGTGCACCACCATGGCCGCCGGAACGGTCGGACGGATCGCGCGCGGGCCGAACAGGAGCATGGCCGTGAGGATGCCCAGGCCGGGGCCGGGGTTCGACTCGAGCATGAACATGATCGACTTGCCCGCCTCAGCGGCCTGCGCCGCACCGAGCGGGGTGAGCACACCGTGGTTGATCGCGTTGTTGAGGAACAGCACCTTCGCGGGCTCGATCACGATCGAGACGAGCGGGAGGAGCTTGGCCTGAACCAGGAAGTTGGTCGCCTGGCCGAGGCCGGTGCTGATCCAGAACGTGAGCGGGCCGATGAGGTAGAGGCCGATCACGGCGAAGATGCTGCCGATGATGCCGGAGGCGAAGTTGTCCACCAGCATCTCGAAGCCGCCCTTGACCTTGCCGGCGATGAAGCGGTCCCAGGCCTTGAGCGCCAGCGCCGCGAGCGGCGCGATGATCAGGGCACCGAGGATGGCCGGGCCGATCTCCGCGATGTTGGCGGGCGGCGTGGCCGCCTCAGCACCGTTGAGACCGGGAGCCGCGAGCTGCATCGCGACCGGCGCCATCATGACACCGACCGTCGCCACCGAGGCGACGACCGCGCCGCGGACACCGTGGATCATCTTTCCGCCGGTGTACCCGATGAGGATCGGGATCAGGATGACGATGAGCGGCCCGACGATCGTGGAGATCTGGGTGCTCACGTCGGTCTGGGTGCCGGCGATCTTGTTGACCCAGCCGTTCGGGATGAACAGCGTGGTGACGAGACCGAAGGCGATGAAGGCGCCCAGGTTGGGCATCACCATGCCCGCGAGGAACGCGCCCGCTCGCTGGACGCGCGCGCGGAAACCGGTGCCGGTTGCCGCTGGGGTGTAATCAGACATTGTGTTGGTACTCCTTCGTACAGGAATGGGTGGGGTGATCAGCTGGCCACAAGTGGCCGATCCAGGTCTGGCTGCCACACCAGCTGGACGTTCGTGCGGGTGATGTCACCCGGGGAGGGAACCGTGGTTCCGGGAAGGGATGCCGCAGCGGCACCCCACGCGAGGGCTTCGAGGAGTGCGCCCTCGACATCGCTCTCGTCGACGGAGAAGCGCGACAGGAAGCCGGCGAGGAAGCAGTCGCCGGCGCCGACCGTGCTGCGGGCGTGCTCGACGGTCGACTCGCCGACGACGACCCCCTTGGGGCCGACCAGCACCGCGCCGTCGGCGCCGAGGCTCACGAGCACGATCTCGACGCCCTGCTCGCGCACGCCCTTCGCGGCCGTGATGACCTCGGCGATCGACCGCAACGGGGTGCCCGCGATCTCGGCCAGCTCGGCGCGGTTGGGCTTGATGAGGCGGGGACGAGCGGCGAGCGAGGCAACTAGCGCATCGCCGCTCGTGTCGATGGCGAGATTCACGTCACGCTCGGCGAGGCCGTCCGCGAGGACGAGCATCTGCTGCGCGGTGAACTCGGGCGGCACGCTGCCGCTGATGACGACCCAGTCCCCCGGGTCGGTCGCCGTCGCCACGACCGCGACGAGCGCGTCGAACTCGTCGGCCGCGAGGCTGGAACCGGGTTCGTTGAGCTTCGTGACCGTGCCGTTGTGCTCGGCGAGGGTGATGTTCGACCGCGTGCGCCCGGAGACGGCGACGAGCCGGGCGATGACCCCCGCATGGTCGAGCAAGGCGGCGAGCTCCGCGCCCTCGCTGCCGCCGACGGGCAGGATCGCGACGCTCGGCACACCGTTCGCCGTGAGCGCCCGAGACACGTTCACGCCCTTGCCGCCGGCCTCGAGGGTCGGAGCGGAGGTGCGCAGCACGGCGCCGCGCTGCAGCTCGTCGAGTTCGAGCGTGCGGTCGAGGCTGGGGTTGAGCGTCACGGTGTGGATCACACGACCACCACCTGAGGGCCGGCGGCCTCGATGTCGCCGGCGAGTTCGACATCCAGACCGACATCGGTGATGACGGTGTCGACGTCGCTGAGGGGCGCCACGAGAGCGAAGTCGTCGCGACCGAACTTGGTGTGGTCGGCGAGCACGACGACTCGGCGGGCCGCGCTCATGAGGGCGCGCTTGACGGCAGCCTCGGCGAGGTCGGGCGTGGTGAGTCCGCGCTCGACCGAGATGCTGTTGGTGCCCATGAACGCGACGTCGGCGTAGATCTCGGAGACCTGCGCCTTGGTCCAGGCGCCCACGGCCGCGAGGGTGCGACCGCGCACGACACCGCCGAGCAGGTGGAGGGTGAGGTTCGGGCGCGAGACGAGGATGCTCGCCACCGGGATCGAGTGGGTGACGACCGTGAGCTCGCGATCGGTCGGCAGGAGCTCGGCGAGGCGTACGGTCGTGGTGCCGGCATCGAGGATGACCGACCCGCCGTCGGGCAGCTCGTCGAGGGCGGCGCGGGCGATGCGCTCCTTCTCCCCCGCGGCGTGACCCTCACGATCGGCGACACCGGGCTCGATGCCCAGACGCTCGACGGGGATCGCTCCGCCGTGAACCCGACGCAGCACCCCGCGGCGCTCGAGCGCCGTCAGATCGCGACGAACGGTCTCCGGCGTGACGGCGAGCTCCCGAGCGAGACCGGCGACCTCGACACGGCCGCGCGAACGCGCCGTCTCCAGGATCTGCTGGTGGCGCTCCGTTGCGTACACAGGGGGACCTCATCGTCGGGGGAAACGGACAAAGCAAATGTTGTTATTGGCTTATGTAAGTCCGTTTGTGTCCGATTGTCAACTCACAGCGAATTCACGGCGTGGCGGGGCTCCGGAACCGCACAATGTCGGGATGTCCGCGCCCGTCTCGCCGAATGACCCACTCGAGCGGTTGGCGGAGATCCTGCGCGGGTTCGACGACGCGGAGGTGGCGATCCGCCGCCTGCCGGACGACCTGCAGTCCGTCGCCAGGGCGGTTCATGAGGGGGCGCTGACGCCGGCTGAGGTCGACGTCGACGTCACTCGGGCCCTCGGCCGGGCATCCGCGATCCTGGCACGCCGCATGGCCGGGCCGCCGGAGGGCGATCTGGCCTGAGCGGGCGCGTGAGGGCCGATCAGTGCGCGGCGGCGTCCCAGTTGGGTCCGGTGCCGATCTGCACGTCGAGGGGCACGCGCAGCTCCGCCGCGCCCGCCATGCGGTCGCGCACGATCGCGGTGAGGGCGTCGAGCTCGCCCGGGGCGACCTCGAAGACGAGCTCGTCGTGCACCTGCAGCAGCATGCGCGACTGCATGCCCACCATGTCGCTGTCGATCTCGATCATCGCGCGCTTGAGGATGTCGGCCGCCGTGCCCTGGATCGGCGAGTTGAGCGCCTGCCGGGCCGCGTTCTCGCGCAGCACCCGGTTCGACGACGACAGGTCGCCGAACGGGCGCCGGCGGCCGTAGATCGTCGTCGTGTAGCCGTCGACCCGTGCTTGCTCGACGACATTGCGCAGGTACTCGCGCACGCCGCCGAACCGGGCGAAGTAGTCGGCCATGAGCTCCTTGGCCTCGCTCGTCTCGATGCGCAGCTGCTTGCTCAGGCCGAACGGGCTGAGGCCGTAGGCGAGGCCGTAGCTCATCGCCTTGACCTTGGTGCGCATGAGCGGGGTGACCTCGGCCGGCGGCACGCCGAAGATGCGGGCACCGACGAACCGGTGCAGGTCCTCCCCCTCGTTGAACGCGGCGATGAGGCCCTCGTCGCCGGAGAGGTGCGCCATGATGCGCATCTCGATCTGCGAGTAGTCCGCGGTGAGGAGCGTCTCGAAGCCCTCGCCAGCTTCGAACGCCGAGCGGATCTCGCGCCCGATCTCGGTCTTCACCGGCACGTTCTGCAGGTTGGGGTCGTTGGAGGCGATGCGCCCGGTGCTGGAGCCCGCCTGCTCGTAGGTCGTGTGCACGCGGCCGCCGGCATCCACCGCCTTGTCGATGCTGGCGATGATCTGCATGAGCTTGGTGGCGTCCCGGTGCTGCAGCAGCAGGTCGAGGAAGGGATGCGGGTTCTGCTCCTGCAGGTCGGCCAGGCTCGCGGCATCCGTCGAGAACCCGGTCTTGTTGGAGCGGGTCTTGGGCATGCCGAGGTGATCGAAGAGCACCTCCTGCAGCTGCTTGGGACTGCCGAGGTTGATCTCGCGCCCGATCTCGGCGAAGGCCTTCTGCGCGACCTCCGCGGCCGTCGCGCCCAGGTCGGTCGTGAGCCGGCCGAGGATGCCTCGATTGACGGTGATCCCCGTCGTCTCCATGCGAGCAAGCACGGGCACGAGCGGCAGCTCGATGTCGTCGAGCACGCCGCGCGAGCCGGGCTCGAGCTTCTCGGCGAGGTACTCGGCGACGCGCAGGATGTACCACGCCTCGGTCGCGGGACTCGCGGCCTCCGTCTCGGGCACGAGCTGGTTGGGGTCGGACTGTTCGAGCCGCTCGCCGAGGTAGTCGTAGACCTGCGACTCGAGAGTTTCGGGCTTGGCGCCGGGCTTGATGAGCCACGCGCCAAGGGTCGTGTCGAAGGCGATACCTGCGAGCCCGAGGCCGGCGGCTGTCGCGGCCTTGAGCTGCGACTTGGCGCCCTGCAGGTACTTGGGGGCGTCGCTGCCGAGCCAGTCCTCCAGAGCCACGTAGTCGGGGCGGCCGGGAGCCCACGGCACGAAGGCGCTCTCCGTTGCCGAGGCTAGCCCGAAGCCGGTGACCTCGCCGTTGACGGTCTGGATGCGCAGCCCGAGCGGCGCGGTGCCGTTGGCCGAGACGGTCGCGATCCACTTCGCGAGCTCCTCGTCGACCATCGTGCGCACGACGGGGATGACGTTGGCGGGCGGCACAGCCGCGACCGCGCTCGAGCCGTCATCGCCGCGCTCCGCGGCCGCGATCTTGAGCACGCGCTCGAGCAGGGTCTTGAACTGCAGGCGGTCGAACACCTCGCGCACCGCGGTCTCGTCGATCGGGCGGCGCACGAGGTCGGCCGGGCCGACGGGCAGCTCGACATCGGTGACGAGGTGGTTGAGCTTGCGGTTGCGGATCGCGCGATCCTTCTGCTCGCGCAGCTTCTCCCCCACGACGCCGGTGATCTCGTCGGCGTGCTCGAGGATGCCGTCCAGACTGCCGTACTGCGTGATCCACTTCACGGCGGTCTTCTCGCCGACCTTGTCGATGCCGATGAGGTTGTCGGAGGTCTCGCCCACGAGCGCGGCGACATCGGGGTACTGCTCCGGCTCGATGCCGTAGCGCTCCATGACGGCGTCGCGGTCGTAGCGCTTGAGCTCGCTCACGCCGCGCGCGTTCGGGTACAGCAGCGTGACATCGGGCTTGACCATCTGGATCGCATCGCGGTCGCCCGAGACGACGAGCACGCGGAAGCCGTCGGCCGCACCCCGCGTCGCGAGGGTCGCGAGGATGTCGTCGGCCTCGTAGTCCTCCTTGCTCAGGGTCGTGACGCCCATGGCCTTGAGGGCCTCCTCGAGCAGAGGCACCTGGCCGGTGAACTCGGGCGGAGTCTCGCCGCGGGTGCCCTTGTACTCCGGGTACTCCCGGGTGCGGAACGAGTAGCGCGAGATGTCGAACGCGACCGCGAGGTGCGTGGGCTTCTCGTTCTGCAGCAGCAGGATGAGCATCGAGAGGAAGCCGTGGATCGCATTGGTGTGCTGACCCTCGCGATTGACGAAGCTGTCGACCGGCAGGGCGTAGAACGCCCGGAAGGCGAGCGAGTGGCCGTCGATGACGAGGAGGGTAGGCTTTTCGGTGTCCGACACGCCAGTCAGCCTAGCCGCGGCCGGCGACACGCTCGTGAGTGATTGGCAGCCGCGTGACGAAGCTTCCCGACGATCTCGATCCCGAGCTGCTCGCCCGGCTGGTGGACACCAACGGCGGCGAACTCACCCGCAAGATGGGCGTCGAGTACGTCGAGCTCTCGGCCTCGCATTCGGTCGCCCGGATGCCCGTCGAGGGCAATCGGCAGGTCGTCGGCATCCTGCACGGCGGGGCCCATGTCGTGCTCGGCGAGTCGCTCGGATCGATCTCGTCGGCCATCCACGCCGGCCCTGGGCGCGTCGCCATGGGCATCGAGATCAATGCCACCCACAGCCGCTCGATCTCGTCGGGCTGGGTCACCGCGACGTGCGAGGCGCTCGTGCTCGGTCGCACGCTCGCGACTCACGAGATCGTGATTCGGGATGACGAGGGTCGCCGACTCTCGACGGTGCGGATGACGAACATCCTGCGCGATCGCGACTGAGGTCGCGCGAGTAGTTACTTCTTCGCGCTGAGCTGCTCGATGATCGCCTGGGCGACGTCGTGCATGGTGAGGCGACGATCCATCGACGCCTTCTGGATCCAGCGGAACGCCTCGGGCTCGGTGAGACCCATCTTCTCGTTGAGCAGGCCCTTCGCCCGGTCGACGAGCTTGCGCGTCTCGAACCGCTCGACGAGATCGGCGACCTCGGCCTCGAGCGTGATGATCTGGGTGTAGCGGCTGAGCGCGATCTCGATCGCGGGCAGCAGGTCGTTGGGCGTGAAGGGCTTGACGACGTAGGCGAGGGCGCCGGCTTCGCTCGCGCGCTCGACGAGCTCTTTCTGGCTGAAGGCCGTGAGCAGCACGACGGGAGCGATGTGGTTCTTGCTCAGGCGCTCCGCCGCCGAGATGCCGTCGAGCTGGGGCATCTTGACGTCCATGATGACGAGATCGGGGCGCAGTTCGGTCGCGAGGGCGACAGCGGTCTCGCCATCTCCGGCCTCGCCGACGACCTCGAACCCGTTGTCACGGAGGATCTCGACGATGTCCATGCGGATGAGGGATTCGTCCTCGGCGACGACCACCCGACGAGGGGCGGTGGTGGGGGGCTCCTGCTCAGTCACGGTGAAAGCCTACGGTATTGGGGCGGGAGTGCTGGTTCTGAGCCTTCGGTAAGCCAGCGGGCTTCTGACGAGTGGTCTCGTTTCACATGGGCACGCTGGACGAATCTGGGCGCTAAGTCTCTGGGTGGAAGTGCGTTCCCGTGACAATGCCGGTGGCCACCAACGCATCAACCAGATCCTGCCGGAAGTATGTCGAGCCCCGAGAGTCCTCCGCCAGCCGTAGCACTCCGAATTGTTCGGCGTGCTGATTGAGGACCAGCTTCTTGAACAACATGATGCGTCCCGAGGACGGAAACCGCACAATGTCGGACGCCATCTCGTCAAGCGCCCCCTCAACCCAAGGCGGAACGACCACCGCAACCGGTGTCCCATCAGCCGTTGGCAGCATTCGCAAGTCTGCGTGCGGCGTGAGAATGGGGCGGGCTAGATCGATCGCGTCGCTCTCGAAGGCGATCGTGTACGAGCCCAACCAGGGCATCGGAACCCGAGCAAGGGGCGCGCCATGATCACCGACTCTGGCAACACTGACAAGCGGTTCGCTGCCCCACGAAGTCCCATCCCCTGACTGAGACAGCAGCAGTGTCTCCATCGTTCGTTGCTCGCCGGGGCGGTCAACGTACGTGAGCCACTGCAGATCACCCTCATCCGGCCGCGCCGAGAAGTAGCGAGTCACGGGAAACCCCCTCCGAGTAAACGTGAATGCAGGTTGTCCAGCGCCCCGACAGTCTCTGCGACCAGACTGTTCCGCTAACCGGGAGTGGTCGTCGTGCCCTCTGGGCTGCTGAGCGCACGATCGATCAATACTTCAAACATCTTGTACCCCGCCAAGCCCCACGCACCCACCGGCTCCGTTGGACCAGCTAGCTCTCGGGCGAACTCGTCGAAATACTTCCGACGGGTGCTTGTGTAAAAGCAGTGAATCGGGAGCACATCCGAACTTGACAGTGGAACATTACCGATAGTCCTGAAGGCACCTCGCCGCCACCCCAGATTGTTCGTTAACGCGGGAGGGAACATGAGATTGTCCGGCGAGAGATGCCCACTCGGCAGGGCTTCCACACTGTCTACTTGCGAAGCTGAAAGCACTCCGCGAAAGAAGTACACAAGCAAGCAGTCTCCGCTCTCCTTACTCATCGCCCATCGGGCATCGTCGCGGATGACTCTGCCCACGACATACGAACCAGTGCCTGGTTCACAGTA
>CALRZA010000052.1:0-9020 GCA_943372535.1 Auritidibacter sp. Marseille-P8566 | reverse complement strand
CGACGACCGCGTTTGAGCGAGATCGCGACGATGCTCTGCACGATGATCCAGAGCCCGACCCCGGTGCCGAGGAGCACGTGAAGCGGACTGAGGAGGCCGAGCAGCGCCGTGCGCGGGTCGGAGTCGGTCGTGTTGAAGGCGAACGACGGCGCCGGCCCCGACCGGTCGACGAACGGCGCGCCGAGCAGTCCGAGGATGACCGACGCGAGCACCGACGCGGCGGCGAGGATGATCGCCGCGATGAGGGCGACCCGGCCGAGGCCGGGGCCGGGCGTGGCGGCGGGGACGGGTGCGTCGGACGCGACGAGCACGGCGGGCTCGTCGGTCGGCAGAGGATTCGTCATGGGTGAATGGTAATGGTCGGGGAGAGACGACAACGGCCGCCCCGGGTGGGGGCGGCCGTTGTGCTGCGTTGGTGAGGTCTCGACAAGCTCGACCCGCGGGGAGGGCTAGCGCGCGGCCGAACCCTCGGCGCGGGCCAGCATTGCTGGCCCGCTACAAGCGCAGTGTCGAAGACTGCACCGAGGGTTAGCGCGCAGCGCTGCCCTCGGTGTAGTCCGCGTCCTGCTGCTTCCACGCAAAGAGGGCGCGCAGGTCGCGTCCGGTGGCCTCGATCGGGTGCGCGGCACCCTTCTCGCGCAGGGCGAGGAACTCGGTGGCACCGGCATCCTGGTCGTCGATGAAGCGCTTGGCGAAGGCACCCGACTGGATGTCGGCGAGCACCGCCTTCATGTTCTCCTTGACGTGCGGGTCGATGACGCGCGGGCCGCTGACGTAGTCGCCGTACTCGGCGGTGTCGCTGACGCTCCAGCGCTGCTTGGCGATGCCGCCCTCCCACATGAGGTCGACGATGAGCTTGAGCTCGTGCAGCACCTCGAAGTAGGCGATCTCGGGCTGGTAGCCGGCCTCGACGAGGGTCTCGAAGCCGTACTGCACGAGCTGCGAGGTGCCGCCGCAGAGCACCGACTGCTCACCGAACAGGTCGGTCTCGGTCTCCTCGGTGAAGGTCGTCTTGATGACGCCCGCGCGGGTGCCGCCGATCGCCTTCGCGTACGAGAGGGCGAGGTCCCAGGCGTGGCCCGAGGCGTCGCGCTCGACGGCGATGATGTCCGGGATGCCGCGACCCGCGACGAACTCGCGACGCACCGTGTGGCCCGGGGCCTTGGGGGCGATGAGGATTACGTCGACGCCCTCGGGGGCATCGATGTAGCCGAAGCGGATGTTGAAGCCGTGCGCGAAGGCCAGCGTCTTGCCGGGCGTGAGCTTGTCCTTGATGCTGCCGCTGTAGATCGAGCGCTGGTGCTGGTCCGGCGCGAGGATCATGATGACGTCGGCCCACTCGGCCGCGTCGGCGACGGAGAGAACCTCGAAGCCCTCCTCGGTGGCCTTCGCCGTCGACTTCGAGCCGTCCTTGAGGCCGATCTTCACCTCGACACCGGAGTCGCGGAGGTTCTGCGCGTGCGCGTGACCCTGCGAGCCGTAGCCGATGATGGCGACCTTCTTGCCCTGGATCAGGGAGATGTCGGCATCCTTGTCATAGAGGAGTTCTGCTGCCACTGTTTCGTTCCTTCGTTGTGTTGGCGTCGGTGAGGTCTCGACTGAGCTCGACCCGCGACAGGGGTTAGTTCTTGAAGACGCGCTCGGTGATCGACTTCGATCCGCGCCCGATGGCGAGAAGGCCCGACTGCGCGATCTCCTTGATGCCGTAGGGCTCGAGGACGCGCAGGAAGGCCTGGATCTTGGCCGGGTCGCCGGTGGTCTCGATCACGAGGGCGTCGGTCGCGACATCCACGACCTTGGCCCGGAAGAGGTTCACGGCCTCGAGGATCTGCGACCGCGTCATGTTGTCGACGCGCACCTTGATGAGCAGGTGCTCACGGGTGACCGACTGGCCGGGGTCGAGCTCGACGATCTTGATCACGTTGATGAGCTTGTTGAGCTGCTTGGTGACCTGCTCGAGCGGCAGCTCCTCGACATCCACGACGACCGTGATGCGCGAGAGGCCCTCGATCTCGCTCTTGCCGACCGCGAGCGACTCGATGTTGAACCCGCGACGGGCGAACAGTCCCGCGACGCGGGTGAGCAGGCCGGGCTTGTCTTCGACGAGCAGGGAGAGAACGTGCGACATGGTTACTCCTCCTCCCACTCGGGAGCATGATCTCGGGCGTACTGCACGCTCGAGTTTCCGACGCCCTGGGGCACCATCGGCCACACCATCGCGTCGCGGCTCACGATGAAGTCGATCACCACGGGGCGGTCGTTGGTCTCTAGGGCGAGCTGGATGGCGGCATCCACCTCGTCTTCGGTGCGCACGCGGATCGCGAGGCAGCCGTAGGCTTCGGCGAGCTTCAGGAAGTCGGGGATCATCACCGTGTCGTGGCCGGTGTTGAGATCGGTGAACGAGTGGCGGCCGTCGTAGAACAGCGTCTGCCACTGGCGCACCATGCCCAGCGACGAGTTGTTGATGATCGCGACCTTGATCGGGATGTCGTTGATCGTGCAGGTGGCGAGCTCCTGATTGGTCATCTGGAAGCAGCCATCACCATCGATCGCCCACACGACGCGATCCGGGTTGGCGACCTTCGCCCCCATCGCGGCGGGAACGCCGTAACCCATCGTGCCGGCACCGCCGGAGTTGAGCCACGCGTTGGGGCGCTCGTACTTGATGAACTGCGCCGCCCACATCTGGTGCTGGCCGACGCCCGCGGCGTAGATCGCCTCGGGACCGGAGAGCTGACCGATGCGCTCGATGATCTTCTGCGGCGAGAGCAGGCCGTCATCGGGCATCGAGTAGCCGAGCGGGTACTGCTCCTTGAGCGTGTTGAGTCGCTTCCACCACGGCGCGTAGTCGGGCTTGGTCGTCTTCACGGTATCGGCCCACGCCGCGAGGAGGTCGATGAGCACGTCCTTGGCGTCACCCACGATCGGCACGTCGGCCGCGCGGATCTTGCCGATCTCGGCGGGGTCGATGTCGACGTGCACGATCTTGGCGTGCGGGGCGAACTCGCTCGCCTTGCCCGTGACGCGGTCGTCGAAGCGGGCGCCGAGCGAGATGAGCAGGTCGGCCTCCTGCAACGCGAGCACCGCGGGCACCGTGCCGTGCATGCCGGGCATGCCGAGGTTGAGCGGGTTGGAGTCGGGGAACGCGCCGCGCGCCATGAGGGTCGTCACGATGGGAGCGCCGACCGCCGTGGCGAAGTCGAACAGCTCCTTCGACGCCCCGGCACGGATGACGCCGCCGCCGACGTAGAGCACCGGGCGCTCCGACTCGGCGAGCAGCTGGGCCGCGGCCTGCACCTGCTTGCCGTGGGCCTTGAGCACCGGACGGTAGCCGGGCAGGTCGACCTTGGGCGGCCAGATGAACGGCGCGCTCTTCTGCTGGGCGTCCTTGGTGACGTCGACGAGCACGGGGCCGGGGCGGCCGGTCGTGGCGATGTGGTACGCCGCGGCGATCGTCGCCGGCACGTCCTCCGGACGCGTCACGAGGAACGAGTGCTTCGTGATCGGCATCGTGATGCCGACGATGTCGACCTCCTGGAACGCGTCGGTTCCCATCGAGGTCGAGAAGACCTGGCCGGTGATCGCAAGCAGCGGCACCGAGTCCATATGGGCATCCGCGATCGCCGTCACGAGGTTGGTGGCGCCGGGGCCGCTCGTCGCGATCGCGACGCCGACCTTGCCGCTCGACGACGCGTAGCCCTCCGCCGCGTGGCCCGCGCCCTGCTCGTGACGCACGAGGATGTGGCGGATCGCGGTCGACGCCATGAGCTCGTCGTAGAAGGGCATGATCGCCCCGCCCGGCAGGCCGAAGACATCGGTGATGCCGAGGTGCTCGAGCGAGCGCAGGATCGCGCCCGATCCGGTGAGGATCTCCGGACCCGTGGACTTGGGTCGCGGTGTGGTGTCCGTAGACATGTGTGAGTTCCTTAGTGCAATCGGTGATCGGTCGAACTACCCCGTGACCGCGCCCTCCGCAGCGGAGCGCACGAGCTTGGAGTACTTCGCGAGAACGCCACGGGTATAGCGCGGAGGAAGAGGAGCCCAGCCGTTGCGGCGAGCTTCCAGCTCTGCCGGGTCGACCAGTAGGTCGAGCGAGCGAGCTGCGATATCGACCCGTATGAGATCACCATCGCGCACGAAGGCGATCGGACCTGCGTCCACCGCTTCGGGAGCTATGTGGCCGATACACAGTCCGGTTGTGCCGCCTGAGAACCTGCCGTCCGTCAAGAGTAGTACATCTTTTCCGAGGCCCGCGCCCTTGATGGCGGCGGTGATCGCGAGCATCTCGCGCATGCCGGGGCCGCCCTTGGGGCCCTCGTAGCGGATGACCACCACGGTGCCCGCTTCGATGCTGCCCTCGGTGAGCGCATCGAGCGCGGCGCGCTCGCGCTCGAACACCCGCGCGGGGCCCTCGAACACGTTGGCGACGAAGCCGGCCGACTTGACCACGGCCCCCTCGGGCGCCATCGAGCCGCTGAGGATCGTGAGGCCGCCCGTCTTGTGGATCGGGTTGTCGAGGGTGCGCAGCACCTCGCCGTCCAGCGGGTCCGGGTTCAGCTCGGCGAGGTTCTCGGCCACCGTCTTGCCGGTGACGGTGAGCGCGTCGCCGTGCAGGAGTCCGGCATCCAGCAGCGCCTTCATGAGCACCGGGATGCCGCCATGCCGGTCGACGTCGTTCATGACGTACTTGCCGAAGGGCTTGAGGTCGCCGAGGTGCGGGATGCGGTCGCCGATGCGGTTGAAGTCGGCGAGCGTCAGCGGCACCTCGGCCTCGTTCGCGATGGCGAGCAGGTGCAGCACGACGTTGGTCGAGCCTCCCAGCGCCATCGCGACGGCGATCGCGTTCTCGAAGGCCTTGATGGTCAGGATGTCGCGGGCCGTGTGTCCGCGCTCGAGCATGCCGATCACGGCCTCACCCGAGCGGTGGGCGTAGTAGTCACGGCGGCGGTCGGCGGCGGCCGGGCTCGCCGATCCGGGCAGCGCGAGGCCGAGGGCCTCGGCGACGCTCGACATCGTGTTGGCGGTGTACATGCCGCCGCAGGCGCCCTCCCCGGGCGCGAACGCGCACTCGATGCGCTTGGCGTCTTCGAGGCTCATCTTGCCGGCCTTGACCGCACCGACCGCCTCGAACGAGTCGATGATCGTGATGTCCTTCTCGGTGCCGTCCGAGAGCTTGACCCAACCGGGCGCGATCGAACCGGCGTAGAGGAACACGCTGGCCAGGTCGAGGCGGGCCGCCGCCATGAGCATGCCGGGGATCGACTTGTCGCAGCCGGCGAGCAGCACCGAGCCGTCGAGACGCTCGGCCTGCATGACGACCTCGACGCTGTCGGCGATCACCTCGCGCGAGACGAGCGAGAAGTGCATGCCCTCGTGGCCCATCGAGATGCCGTCGGAGACGGAGATGGTGCCGAACTGCAGCGGGTAGCCGCCGCCGGAGTGCACGCCCTCCTTGGCCGCCTGCGCGAGCCGGTCGAGCGAGAGGTTGCAGGGCGTGATCTCGTTCCACGAGCTCGCGATGCCGATCTGGGGCTTGTCCCAATCGGCGTCTCCCATGCCGACCGCGCGAAGCATTCCGCGGGACGTGGTGGCTTCGATGCCATCGGTGACGGTGCGCGAGCGCGGCTTGATATCGGGCTGTTCCGGCATAGCTACGAGGGTATCGCGTCGGGGGAAGCGTCAGGGCCCGGTCTCGCGGCTCGCGCGGTCGATCGCCTCGTCGAGCTCGTCGACGTGCAGCAGGTCGGCACGGTAGTTGCCGGTGCGGTAGCCAGCGCGGCCCACCATGTGGGCCGAGATCGGTGCCGTGAGCATCTGGAACACCAGCACGGGGGCAAGGGCGAGCAGCGTGGCCCAGCTGCGATCCTCGAGCGCGATCGCCGCGAGCACGAAGATGAGGCCGAGGATCTGCGGTTTGGTGGCGGCGTGCAGTCGGCTGAGGGCATCCGGGAATCGCAGCAGACCGATGCCCGCGACGAGCGAGAGGAAGGCGCCGAGCACGAGAAGCACGGCCGCGGCGAAATCGAACCACGCGTCGAGGGTCATGGCGCCTCCTCGGTCGGGGCCTCGTCGACGGCGCGATCCTGCTTCGTCACATAGCGCGCAACGGCGACGGTCGCGAAGATCGCGACCGCGGCGAGCACGAGCATGATCGGCACGGTGCGGGTGTGGCCGTTGACGACCATCTCGGCTCCGACGACGAGGATGAGCGTCGTCAGCAGCACGTCGGAGGCGATCATGCGGTCGAGGATCGTCGGCCCGCGCACGATGCGGATGACGATCAGCACGGCGGCCGCGGCGAACAGCACGCCCATGACCCAGAGGAGCACGGTCTCGATCATCGGCGGGTCCTCTCGACGTCCTGCTTCGAGCCCAGCGCCCGCACGAGCGCTCGCTCGACGCCGAGCACGGTCGCCCGCACCTTCTCGACCGCCGCGTCGTCTTCGACGTTGATTGCGTGCAGATAGAGGATCGAGCGCTCGCGATCCACCTCGACGACGAGCGATCCGGGGATGAGCGAGACGGCGATCGACGTCAGGGTCGTGATGAAGTCCGACGAGGTCACGAGGTCGACGGCGACGACGGCGTTGCGGCGTAACCCGCGCGGACGGATCGCCTGGAACGCGACATCCACCGACGCGGCGACGAGGTCGATC
Organism: Auritidibacter sp. Marseille-P8566; assembly: GCA_943372535.1. Taxonomy (GTDB): domain Bacteria; phylum Actinomycetota; class Actinomycetes; order Actinomycetales; family Microbacteriaceae; genus Rhodoglobus. Next base: position 2,364 of record CALRZA010000052.1, on the reverse strand, counting down.
GCGAACCGGCCGAGGAAGACGAGGAACCAGAAGGGGTTGAACCGCCCCGAGAGCTCGACGGGCGGGAGGTAGAACAGGCGCGTCACGACGACGGCGACGAGGATGCCGCTGCCGAGACTGATGGGGCTCACAGTGCCCCACAGCAGCATCCACAGCACGACGAGCGCGATGAGCAGCGGCAGCTGCTGCCAGAGTCGCCAGCGCACCCGCTGGGCGGAGGTGCGGTCACTCACGAGCATCCTCCGGGAACACGATGTCGACGTAGTCCGACGAGCCCTCGCGGTTCTCGCCCGCGCGCGAGGCGAGCCCAAAGAGCGGTCCGGCGAACACCGTGAGGGCGAGCGAGACGACGACCATGCCCGCGGTCGCGCCGATCATCAGGCGCGGGATCGTCTTGGTCTCGGTGACCTCCGACGCCCCGGGCGCCTCGGTGACGTTGTCGATCAGGGACGACTCGTAGCCCTCGACGTCGGCGGCCGGGCGCCAGAAGGCGAGGTTCCAGACGCGGATGAGCGCATAGAGCGTGAGCAGAGACACGAGCGCCCCCGCGCCGATGAGCACCCAGGCGAGCACGGTGCCCTGCTCGGCCGTGGCCTGGAAGAGGGCGATCTTGCCGATGAAGCCCGAGAAGGGCGGGATGCCGCCGAGATTGAGGGCCGGGATGAAGAACAGCACGGCGATCACCGGACTCGCGGCGAGCAGCCCGCCGAGCTTGGTGATCGAGGTCGTGCCCCCTTGCCGCTCGATCAGTCCGGCGGCCAGGAAGAGCGTCGACTGCACGACGATGTGGTGAACGATGTAGTAGATCGCCGCCGCGGTGCCGATCGCCGAGCCGAGCGAGACGCCGAGGATCATGTAGCCGATGTGGCTCACGAGGGTGAACGAGAGCATGCGCTTGATGTCGGCCTGCGCCACGGCACCGAGCACACCGACCACCATCGTGAGCAGCGCGACCACCATGAGCGCGGGGTTCAGCTCGGTGCCCGGGAACAGCACCGTCTCGGTGCGGATGATCGCGTAGACGCCGACCTTGGTGAGCAGTCCCGCGAAGACCGCGGTGACGGGCGCGGGCGCCGTCGGGTAGGAGTCGGGCAGCCAGAACGACAGCGGGAACACCGCCGCCTTGATGCCGAACGCCACGAGCAGCATGACGTGCAGGATGATCTGCACGTCGACCGGCAGATCGCCGAGGCGCACCGCGAGCTGAGCGAGGTTGACCGTGCCGGTGGCGCCGTAGATCATCGCGATCGACGCGAGGAAGATCATCGACGAGACGAGACTCACGACGATGTAGGTGACGCCCGCCCGGATGCGCGCCTCGGTGCCCCCGAGCGTGATGAGCACGTAGCTCGCCACGAGCAGGATCTCGAACCCGACGTAGAGGTTGAAGAGGTCGCCCGCGATGAAGGCGTTCATCACCCCGGTCGCGAGGATCAGGTAGGTCGGGTAGTAGATCGTCACCGGCGTCTCGGCATCGCCGTCGGCGAGACCCTGGCCGACCGAGAAGACGAGAACCGCGAGCAGCACGAGGGCTGACACCACGACCATGAGGGCAGCGAGGCGGTCGACGACGAGGACGATGCCGAACGGGGCGGCCCAGCCGCCGACATCCATGACCAACGAGCCCTGCGCGTCGACGACGAGCAGCAGCAAGACCCCGATCGCCAGCACGATCGTGAGCGCGAGCAGGGTGACGATGCGCTGGGCGCGCGGGCGCCGACCGAGCACGAGGGCGATGGCCGCCCCGATCAGGGGCACGAGCACGACGAGGGGCACAAGGGCGTTCACGGCTTCACCTCGAACTCGGTGTCGCTGTCGTTCGGGGCGGAGTCGTCGGCGAAGATCACGCCGCCCTCGCGCATCGCCACATCGGCCTCGTCGTCGACGACCGTGTCCTGTTTGGCCAGACGCCACGACCGGTAGATCAGCGCCATGAGGAAGGCCGAGACGGCGAAGGTGATGACGATGGCCGTGAGGATGAGCGCCTGCGGCAGCGGGTCGCTCATCTGCTCGGGGCTCACGCCCTCGCCGACGATGGGTGCCACGCCGGCGGGCCCCGCCATGATGAGCAGCAGGAGGTTCGTCGCATTGCCGAGTAGCAGGAACCCGAGGAGCACCTTCGTCATGCTGCGCTCGAGCATCAGGTAGACGCCGCAGGCGTAGAGCACGGCCATGACGATGACGAGCACGAGTGAGACGCTCACGAGGCCACCTCCGCGTCGCTCTCCTGCTGACGGTCGACCTCGGCGCCGAGGCTGCGCAGCACGTCGAGCACGAGCCCGATCACCACGAGGTAGACGCCGATGTCGAAGATCGTCGACGTGACGAAATCGATGCTGCCGAGCACGCCGAGCTCGACCGTGA
>CALRZA010000051.1:0-9150 GCA_943372535.1 Auritidibacter sp. Marseille-P8566 | reverse complement strand
CGCCCGGGATGCCGCCGCCGAGGGCGCGCAGATCATCTGCTTCCAGGAGCTCTTCTACGGCCCGTACTTCGGCATCACCGAAGACAAGAAGTACTACGCCTACGCCGAGCCCTCCGACGGCCCGATCGTGCAGCGCTTCGCGGCGCTCGCCAAAGAGCTGGGCATGGTCATGATCCTGCCGATCTACGAGGAGGACATGCCCGGGGTGTACTACAACACCGCGGTGGTGGTGGATTCCGACGGCACGATCCTGGGCCAGTACCGCAAGCACCACATCCCGCACCTCGACCGCTTCTGGGAGAAGTTCTACTTCCGTCCGGGCAACCAGGGCTACCCCGTGTTCCAGACCGCGGTCGGCCCGGTCGGCGTCTACATCTGCTACGACCGCCACTTCCCGGAGGGCTGGCGCGAGCTCGGCCTCAACGGTGCCCAGCTCGTCTTCAACCCCAACGCGACCAAGCCGGGTCTCTCCAACCGGCTGTGGGAGGTCGAGGGTCCGGCCGCCGCCGTCGCCAACGGCTACTTCGTGCTGCAGCCCAACCGGGTCGGCAAGGAGGACAACGAATACGGCGACCTCGCCGTCGACTTCTACGGCACCAGCCAGGTCATCGACCCGCGCGGCAACTTCGTGGGCGAGCGGGGGTCGGGAACGACCGAGGAGATCGTCATCCGCGACCTCGACATGGACATGATCCGGCAGATGCGCGACGACTGGCAGTTCTACCGCGACCGCCGGCCGGAGTCGTACACCTCGATCCCCAAGCCGTAATCGAAAGCCGCACGAGGAGAACCCCATGGCCACAACCCTCATCACCGGCGGCACGGTCGTGACCGCCACCGGCCGCTCCGAGGCCGACGTGCTCGTCGACGGCGAGACGATCGCCGCCGTGCTCGCGCCGGGCTCCGTGCTGCTCGGAACTGATCTCACGTCCTCGGTGGATCACGTCATTGACGCGAAGGGCAAGTACGTGATCCCCGGGGGCGTGGATGCCCACACCCACATGCAGCTGCCGTTCGGTGGCACGTCGGCGAGCGACACGTTCGAGACGGGCACCCGGGCCGCGGCCTGGGGCGGCACGACGACGATCATCGACTTCGCGGTGCAGACCTACGGCCAGCGGGTCATGGATGGTCTGGCCGCGTGGCACGAGAAGGCCGCCGGCAACTGCGCGATCGACTACGGCTTCCACCAGATCATCGGCGAGGTCAACGACGACTCGCTCGCGGCGATGAAGTCGCTGCCCGACGAGGGCATCTCGAGCTTCAAGCTCTTCATGGCCTACCCGGGCGTCTTCATGTCCGACGACGCCCAGATCTTCAAGGCGATGCAGGTCTCCGCCGAGACCGGCCTGATGACGATGATGCACGCGGAGAACGGCCCCGTCATCGACGTCATCGTCAAGCAGCTGCTCGCGCAGAAGAAGACCGACCCGTACTACCACGGGGTCGCCCGCGCGTGGCAGATGGAGGAGGAGGCGACGCACCGCGCGATCATGCTCGCCCACCTCACCGGTGCCCCGCTCTATGTCGTGCACGTCTCGGCGAAGCAGGCGGTCGAGCAGCTCGCCGCCGCCCGCGACAACGGCCAGAACGTGTTCGGCGAGACCTGCCCGCAGTACCTCTACCTGTCGCTCGAGGACCACCTCGGCGCGAAGAGCGACGAGTGGGGCAGCTTCGAGGGCGCCAAGTGGGTGTGCTCCACGCCGCTGCGATCGAAGGCCGAGGGCCACCAGGATCACATGTGGCAGAGCCTGCGCACCAACGACATCCAGATGGTCTCCACTGACCACTGCCCGTTCTGCATGAAGGATCAGAAAGAGCTCGGCCTTGGCGACTTCTCCAAGATCCCCAACGGCATCGGCTCGGTCGAGCACCGCATGGACCTGCTCTTCCAGGGCGTCGTCAACGGCCTCATCACGCTCGAGCGCTGGGTCGAGATCACCTCGACGACCCCGGCGCGCATGTTCGGTCTCTACGGCCGCAAGGGCGTCATCCAGGCGGGGGCGGATGCCGACATCGTCATCTACGACCCGCAGGGTCACACCTCGATCGGCTATGAGAAGACGCACCACATGAACATGGATCACTCCGCGTGGGAGGGGTTCGAGATCGACGGCCACGTCGACACCGTGCTCTCGCGCGGCAAGGTCATCGTCGACGGCAACGAGTACCTCGGCGCCAAGGGCGACGGCCAGTACCTGCGCCGCGGGCTCTCGCAGTACCTGATCTGATCCGCCCACCAAGGAGAACCATGGAATTCGGAGCCGTCCTCCAGACGAACCCGCCCGCGTCACGCACGGTGCACCTCGCGAAGCTCGCCGAGCAGTACGGCTTCGAGTACGTGTGGACCTTCGACTCCCACCTGCTGTGGCAGGAGCCGTACGTCATCTACAGCGCGATCCTCGCTGAGACGCACCGGGTGATCGTCGGCCCGATGGTCACCAACCCGGCGACCCGCGACTGGACGGTCACGGCCTCCGTGTTCGCGACCCTCAACGAGATGTACGGCAATCGCACGATCATCGGCATCGGTCGCGGTGACTCCGCGGTGCGGGTGACGAACGGGGCGCCCACCTCGCTCAAGGAACTCCGGGAGTCGATCCACGTCATCCGCGAACTCGCCAACTCGCGGCCCGTCGAGTACAACGGGGCGCAGCTGCAGTTCCCGTGGAGCCGCGGCTCGCAGGCCGAGGTCTGGGTCGCTGCCTACGGGCCGCTCGCGCTCAAGCTCACGGGTGAGGTCGGTGACGGCTTCATCCTGCAGCTCGCCGATCTCGACATCGCCGAGTGGATGATCAAAACGGTTCGGGATGCGGCCGAGAAGGCCGGGCGCGACCCGATGGCGGTGAAGTTCTGCGTCGCCGCTCCGATGTACGTCGGCCACGACATGGATCACATGCGCAACCAGACCCGCTGGTTCGGTGGCATGGTCGGCAACCACGTCGCCGACATCGTCTCGAAGTACGGCCATGACTCGGCCGTGCCGAAGGCGCTCACCGACTACATCAAGGCGCGCGAGGGCTACGACTACAACTCGCACGGCAAGGCCGGTAACGACCACACCGAGTTCGTGCCCGACGACATCGTCGACCGGTTCTGCGTGCTCGGCACGCCCGATCAGCACATCCAGAAGCTCAAGGCTCTCAAGGAGCTCGGGGTCGATCAGTTCGCCGGCTACCTCCAGCACGACAACAAGGAGGAGACGCTGCGCGTCTACGGCGAGACGATCATGCCCGCGCTGCGCGACCCGATCGTCGCCAAGGGATGAGCAAGCGGGGAGCATCCATCGCCTGGGGCGTTCTCGGGGTGCTCGCCGTCATGCTCGTCTGGGAGCTGTACAAGTTCCTCGGCCCCGCGGAGGGGCTCGTCGTCGGTGCCGTCGAGGGCGAGACCGGCTCCGGGGTGATGATCCTCCCGCGCACCAACGATCGCGCGATGCCGCACCTCTGGGAGATGGGCGCGCGGCTGTTCCAGTCCACGAGCGGCGGTGACACCCCGCCGCTCATCGTTCCCGTGATCACCGCGGCGGCGACGACCCTCGGCATCGCCGCGGTCGGCTGGCTCATCGGCGTCGCGGTCGGCGTCGTGCTCGGGGTGATCATGCAGCGCTGGCGTCTGGCCGAGTGGGGCCTCCTGCCCTGGATCGTCGTCAGTCAGACGGTGCCGCTCATCGCCTTCGCCCCGTTGCTGGCGAGCATCGGCTCCCAGATCGATCGAGGCGGATTCCCGTGGCCGCAGTGGTTGTCGGTCGCCGTCATCGCCTCCTACCTCGCGTTCTTCCCGGTCGCCGTCGGCGTGCTGCGCGGACTCGAGGCCCCGGAGCGGCATCAGCTCGACCTCATGCGCACGTACGCCGCGGGCTACTGGGCGACGCTCTTCCGGCTGCGATTCCCCGCGTCGGTGCCGCACCTGCTCCCGGCGCTCAGGCTGGCGGCGGCGAGCGCCGTGCTCGGCGCGGTCGTCGCGGAGGTCTCGATCGGCATGCGCGGCGGCATCGGCCGCATGCTCATCCAGCTCGCCGGACAGGCTTCGAGCGACCCGGCCGCACCGTGGGGTCCGACCTTCGGTTCGATCGCCCTCGGGCTCATCGCGGCCGGCTCGGTGGCCCTGCTCGGGCTCGCCCTCACGAACTACCGCAGAGGAGAAGCGACCGCATGACATCGCCATCGACGACCGACCTCGCCGTGCGCGCCGCCGGTGTGGGCAAGACCTTCCCGACGAAGACCGGGGATGTCGTGGCCCTCACCGGCGTCGACCTCACGGTGGCGGCGGGCGAGTTCGTCTCGCTCATCGGACCGTCCGGCTGCGGCAAGTCCACCCTCCTGCGCCTCATCGCCGACCTCGACCCCGCGACGACCGGCGAGCTCGAGATCTTCGGCAAGTCGGCCCACCAGGCGCGCATCGATCAGGACTACGGCATCGCGTTCCAGCAGGCCGGACTGCTCCCATGGCGCACGGTGGCGGGCAACATCGAGTTGCCGCTGCAGCTGCACGGCTTCTCGAAGTCGGCTCGGGCGGCTCGCGTGGCCGAGCTGGCCGAGCTCGTGGGCCTCACGGAGTTCATCGACCGCTACCCCGACCAGCTCTCCGGCGGCATGCAGCAGCGGGTCGCGATCGCGCGCGCGCTCGCCGAGCAGCCCCGACTGCTGCTGATGGACGAGCCGTTCGGCGCCCTCGACGAGATGACCCGCGAGTACCTGCAGTCCGAGCTCACCCGCATCGCCACCGAGACCGGCGCCGCGGTGGTCTTCGTCACGCACTCGATCCCCGAGGCGGTCTTCCTCTCCGACCGCGTCGTCGTCATGAGCCCTCGACCCGGCCGCATCACCGACATCCTCGAGGTCGGCCTCGGCGAGACCCGCGACGAGGCCCTGCGCGAGTCCCCTGCCTACTTCGAGCGGGTCACCGCCGTGCGCGAGGCGCTGCACGGGGCGCCGGTCGAGAGGGCGAACGAGCGATGACGGTGTCCTGGGTGAGAGTCGCCGCGCCGGTCGCGGTCGGCCTCATCATGCTCGCGCTCTGGATGCTGCTCGTCGATGTGCTCGCGGTCGCGCCGCGTGCGCTGCCGAGTCCGTTCGCGGTCGCGAGCGAGATCGCGCTGCGCTCCGGGATCATCCTCGAAGACATGGCGATCACGGCATCCAACGCACTGCTGGGCCTGGCGGTCGGCACGATTGTCGCGATCGTCGCCGCCGGACTCGCCGCCTCGTTCCGGCCGATCGACGGCATGCTCGCCCCGCTCGTCGCGGCGATCGCGGTCGTGCCGATCGTGGCGCTGACCCCGATCCTCAACACGATGTTCGGCGCGTCGAGCCAGTTCGGGCGGCAGACGATCGCCGCACTTGCCGCCTTCGTGCCCGTCTTCATCAACGTGCTGCGCGGCCTGCGCCAGACCCGACCCGTGCATCGCGACCTGCTTCGGGCCTCCGGTGCCTCGGCCGGCCAGACCTTCCGACTGCTCACCCTTCCCACTGCTCTTCCGTACCTCATGACAGGACTGCGCGTCGCCAGCTCCCTCGCGGTCATCGCCGCCCTGGTCGCCGAATACTTCGGTGGCCCGGCCGACGGCATCGGCACCGCGATCGCCGGATATGCGAAATCGGGCAAAGCCGCCCTTGCGTTCGCCTACGTGGCCGGTGGTATCGCCATCGGTCTCGTGTTCTTCCTCGTCACGCTCCTCCTCGAGCGGATCGTGACGAGGCGAGCGCCGGGCTAGCCGGCACCCTGCATCACCCCCGTGCACCATCCCATGAAAGGAACAGCATGAGACACAGCACCAGACGCGGCCTCGCCGCCGCCTCCGTCGCCGCGATCGCGGCGATCACGCTCGCCGCCTGCGCGGCTCCGGCCGACGACTCGGGCGCCACCGACGAGTTCGAGCCCCTGACCGAGATCTCACTGCAGCTGCAGTGGCTGCCGCAGGCCCAGTTCGCCGGCTACTACGTCGCTCTCGATCAGGGCTACTTCGAGGAGGCGGGCTTCGACACCGTCAACGTGATCCCGTCGGGTGGCGACATCGTTCCCCAGGACGCGCTCGTCGCGGGTGACGTCGACTTCGCGATCGCCTGGGTGCCGAAGGTTCTCGGCACCCTCGAGGCGACCGGTGCCGAGCTCACCAACATCGCGCAGGTCTACCAGAAGTCCGGCACGATGCAGGTCTCGTTCAAGGACACCGGGGTCGCCTCGGTGGCCGACTTCGAGGGCAAGCGCATCGGTTCGTGGGGCTTCGGCAACGAGTGGGAGATCTTCGCGGCGATGGCCGCGGATGGCCTCGACTCCACCACGGTCTCGATCACGACGCAGGACTTCTCGATGAACGCCCTGCTCGACGGTGACGTGGATGCCGCTCAGGCGATGACCTACAACGAGTGGGCGCAGATCCTCGAGGTCGTCAACCCCGCCACGGGTGAGCTCTACACGCCCGAGGACTTCGATGTCGTCTACTACGAGGACACCGAGGGCGCGATGCTTCAGGACGCGATCTGGGCCGACACGGCTCGTCTCGCCGATGACCCCGCGTATGCGGATGCCGCGGTGCGGTTCCTCAAGGCCGTCATCAAGGGCTGGGTCTTCGCTCGCGACAACCCGGAGGAAGCGGCCGAGATCACCTACGACGCCGCGATCAACGCCGAGGCCGCCTTCCCGGTCGGCCCGGTGCACCAGCTCTGGCAGATGAACGAGGTCAACAAGCTCATCTGGGCCGGCGGCGACTTCGGTCTCATCGACGAAGCCGCGTGGGCCAAGACGGTCGCGGGCGCGCTCTCGGCGGTCAACCAGGACGGCATCAACCTCATCACGGGCGAGCCGGCCTCCTCGGCGTACTCCAACGAGTACATCCAGAAGGCGCTCGACGAGCTCGCGGAGGAGGGCATCGTCGTCGGCGGTTCGTACACGCCGATCGACGTCGTCCTCACCGAGGGCGGCCAGTAACTCGTACTAACGTGAGCGGGTGGCCGGTTGTGCCGGCCACCCGCTCCACACCCGAAGGAAACCGCACCATGACCGATCTCACTCCCGCCGACGGCGAGCTCGCCTACGACCTGGATCGCGCCCACGTCTTCCACTCCTGGTCGGCGCAGGCCACGCTCAATCCCCTCGTGATCGCGGGTGGTGCCGGCAGCGAGGTGTGGGACTACGACGGAAAGAAGCTGCTCGACTTCTCGAGCCAGCTCGTCAACACCAACATGGGGCACCAGCATCCCGCGATCGTGGATGCCATCAAGACCCAGGCCGACCTGCTCACGACGGTCGCGCCCCCGCATGCCAACCTCGCCCGCGGTGAGGCCGCCCAGCGCATCCTCGCGAAGGCCGGCGCCCACTTCGGCAAGGTGTTCTTCACCAACGGTGGCGCTGACGCCAACGAGAACGCGATCCGCATGGCGCGCCTCACGACCGGCCGCGACAAGGTGCTCTCGACCTACCGTTCGTACCACGGCAACACCGGTGCCGCGATCGTCGCGACCGGCGACTGGCGGCGGATGCCCAACGAGTACGCCCGCGGACACGCCCACTTCTTCGGGCCCTTCCTCTACCGCTCCGAGTTCTGGGCCGAGACGCCGGAGCAGGAGTCGGAGCGTGCCCTCCACCACCTCGAGCGCGTCATCGTCAGTGAAGGCGCGAACACCATCGCGGCGATCCTGCTCGAGACCGTGCCCGGCACCGCGGGCGTTCTCGTGCCGCCGCCCGGCTACCTCGAGGGCGTGCGTCGCCTGTGCGACCAGTACGGCATCGTGCTCATCTTCGACGAGGTCATGTGCGGCTTCGGTCGCACGGGCGAGTGGTTCGCGTGGCAGGGCTTCGGGGTCGTTCCCGACCTCGTCACCTTCGCCAAGGGCGTCAATTCCGGCTACGTGCCGGCCGGCGGCGTGCTCATCAGCGAGTCGATCGCCAACGCATTCGAGAACCAGGTGTTCCCGGGCGGGTTGACCTACTCCGGGCATCCGCTGGCGATGGCGTCGATCGTCGGCTCGATCGACGCGATGGAGTCGGAGGGCGTCGTCGAGAACGCCAAGATGATCGGCGAGCAGCACCTCGGCCCCGGCCTGCGCGCGCTGGCCGAGAAGCACCCGATGATCGGTGAGGTGCGCGGCGTCGGCGTGTTCTGGGCCCTCGACCTCGTGGATGACCGTGCCTCGCGCCAGCCCGTCTCCGGCGGCGTCATCCTCGAGCTCAAGAAGGCCCTCATCGAGCGGGGCTTGCTGCCCTTCAGTGCCGACAACCGCATCCACGTCGTGCCGCCGTGCATCGTGACGCCCGACGAGGTCGCGCGCGCCCTGGCGATCTACGACGAGGCCTTCACGGCGGTGGAAGCCTCGCTCTAGCTCGCGCGTAGAATCGATCCTCGTGTCCCACTTCAGAGCCACCCCGTACACGGTCGACGTGCGCGACCTCATGCACCGACCGGGTGAGATGCGCGAATACGACCTCGACGTCACCGAGCCGGAGGGCTACGGCAACGCCGTGATCGGCGTGCGACAGGGCTCCGCGGTGCACATCGACGCCCGATTCGAGTCGCTTCACGACGGCATCCTCGCCTCCGGCGACGTCGAAACCGTGGTCGAGGGGGAGTGCGTGCGCTGCCTCATCGAGGTCGCGATCCCGGTCGAAGTCGAATTCCAGGAGCTTTTCGCGTATTCTTTCGACGAAGCTTTCGACTACACGGTTCACGACGATCACGTCGACCTGGAACCGGTGGTCAGGGATGCGGTGGTGCTGTCACTGCCGTTCCAGCCGGTTTGCCGTCAAGATTGCCTCGGCCTGTGCCCGCAGTGCGGGGTGCGGCTTCTCGACAACCCGGACCACGAGCACGAGGCGCCCATCGATCCGCGGTGGGCTGCGCTCACGGGCATCGAGGGACTGACCGGTCCTGAGAACCCGACCGAAGACTGACCCAGAAGAGAAGAGATCACCATGGCTGTTCCCAAGCGCAAGATGTCGCGGGCCTCCACCCGCATGCGCCGCGCCCAGTGGAAGGCTGACGCCCCCACGCTCGTCAAGACCATCGAGAACGGCAAGGTCACCTACAGCCTCCCGCACCGCGCGAAGGTCGTCGAGGACTCCACCGGCACGCCCCTGTACATGGAGTACAAGGGCCGCAAGGTCGCTGACGTTTAGTATTCATGGCTCGCCCTTCGGGCGACGCGATCGGGC
>CALRZA010000050.1:0-9286 GCA_943372535.1 Auritidibacter sp. Marseille-P8566 | reverse complement strand
CGCGATCTCCGACGCCCCCCTCGACCCCGACGCCGTCGAGCGCTCCGTGCTCTCCTCCGCGAACGGCGCCTTGGTCGCGTTCCGGGGCACCGTGCGCGACCACGACCACGGGGCATCCGTCTCCCTGCTCGAGTACTCGGCGCACCCGGATGCCGTGACCTTCCTCGAGGACTGCTGCCGCGAGGTCGCCTCCCGCACCGGTCTGCGCGTCGCCGCCGCCCACCGCACGGGTTCGCTCGCGATCGGCGACCTCGCCCTCGTCGCCGCCGTCGCCGCCCCCCACCGCGCCGAGGCCTTCGCCGCGTGCGCCGAGCTCGTCGAGCTCATCAAGCAGCGCGTGCCGATCTGGAAGCGACAGCACCTCGCCGACGGGGTCACCGAGTGGGTGGGGCTCTGAGTCCCCGCTCCCGGCCTCGTGCCTGGACATCGCCTCACAGCGAAGCGTCACGACCTCAGAGCACTTCAGATCTGCAGGAGGTTCGAGGACTGCTCAAACCTCCTGCAGATCTGGAATGAAAAGGAGGAAGCTCCGACCCGATGAAGGAGCCGACCGCCAAGGCGCGCCTATCCGCCCGCGAACGGCGGCAGCACATCCACCCGCGCGCCCAGCGCTCGAGCGTCATCGCGGCTCACGACCCCGTCGACGAGGAATGACCCCGACGCGAGCACCCGGGCCATCGGGTCGCCGTAGCGCCCGATCAGCACGGCCTTCAAGGCGCCGACCGTCGAGGCCGCCACCGTCTCCGACTCGCACCCGGCGGCCTCGGCGGCCGCCGCGAAGTACCGCACCTCAACCACCGATCGCCCCCATCGAGCGCGTCGGCCGCACGAAGTCGGGGCGCGCGATGCGGTGACCCGCCTGCTTGCCCCACTGGGCGGCGCGCCAGCGGTCGGCGACGGCAGCGTCATCCACTCCGCTGCGCAACAGGGCGCGCAGGTCGGTCTCGTCGTCGCCGAAGAGGCAGGAGCGCACAGTTCCCTCCGCCGTGATGCGGGTGCGGTCGCACGCGTCGCAGAAGCTGCGCGTGACCGAGGCGATGATGCCGACGGAGGCCGGGCCGCCATCCACGAGCCACTGCTCGGCGGGGGCGTGGGGGTCGTCGCGGTGCGGCTGCGACAGCACGAAGCGCGAGGAGAGCACGTCAACGAGCTCAGACGCCGAGACCATGTTGTCGCGCACCCACGTCTCGTCGGCATCCAGTGGCATCTGCTCGATGAACCGCAGGGCGGCGCCGTTCTCGAGCGACCAGGCGACGAGATCGGCAGCCCCGGCAAGCGTGTCGCGCATGAGCACGGCGTTGATCTTGAGCGGGGTGATGCCCGCGCGACGTGCGGCATCGATGCCCGCGAGCACTGCCGGGAGGCGATCGCGGCGGGTGAGGCGGGCGAAGTGGTCGCGGTCCACGGTGTCGAGGGAGATGTTGAGGCGAGTGAGCCCCGCGGCGACGAGCCCGTCGATGCGCTTGTCGAGGCCGATGCCGTTGGTCGTGAGGCTCAGTGAAACGGTGCCGCTGATCGAGCTTGTCGAGATCTCCTCCCGCGAGCGCGCGATGATCTCCTCCAGATCAACGCGCATCAAGGGCTCCCCGCCGGTGAACCGGATGTCGTGCACCCCCAGATCGCGCACCGCGATGCCCACCAGCCGTGCGATCTCTGCCGGCGTGAGCAGCTCGTCCCGAGGAACGACCGGCAGGCCCTCGGCCGGCATGCAGTAGGTGCAGCGCAGCGAGCACGCCGAGGTCAACGAGATGCGCAGGTCGCGGGCGACGCGACCGAACGAATCGACGAGCTCGGGCACCTCTGGTCGACCGGAGACGGACGGCGTCTCCCCCGGATCCCGGCGCACGCCGGGCAGTCCGAGGGAGAGCGTCATGCCTCCACCCTACGGGTGCATCCCGCCCATTCCCCCGGCCGTCGTCTGGGTCAGCGACTCGTCGACGACCCCGCTGAAGCAGCGGATCGACGAGCTGGAGTCGGCCGTGTCGAGCAACACGTAGTGGTAGATGCCCTCAGGAAACTCGGGCGTCGCCGAGAAGATGCCGCTGCACTCGTCGAGGTCGTCGGCGGTGAGCTGAGTGCCGTCGAGCGCGCGGTCCCCGTAGATCGGGAAGCCGTCGAAGGCGACGCCGAGGACGTGCGACGGGCCGCCCTCCTCATCCACGACCGCCGTGATGCACGTCGGCAGCGCGTGGTAGTGATACGTGCCCATCGGGGTCGGGTGCCCGTTGCACGTGTCGAGGAACGCCACCTCCTCGCCCGCGTCGTTGAGCACCGTGAAGTTCGACGCAGTGGCCACGGTCGTGCCGTCGCCCTCATAGGGGTTGAACAGGGCGGCGCCAGAGATCATCACGCCGATCGTGCCGAGGGCTGTCGAGGTCGGCTCGTCGGCGAGCACGGGATTCGTCGTGATCGTGAAGTCGTAGTCCTGGGCGACGGTCGGGTCGGCGGCGGCGACCGCGCTCGACGCGTCGGGCACCCGCACGCCCGCCGTGGGCACGGCATACTCGTCCTGCCGGTCGTGGTTCGGGATGCCGTCGGAGACGAACCGCAGGCTGCCGTCGGAGAACGACACCGAGACGTCGTCACCCCACGACGCGAGCATGAGGCCGTCGGCGGTCGACCCGGTCGACGTCGACGAGGTGTCCGGCTCCGACGTGGACGTCATCGACGAGTGGTCGGTCGAGGTCGACGTGGATGCGGTGGCGGTGCACCCGGCGAGCACGAGGCCCGCGACGGCGAGGGTGGCCCCCGCGGCGATGAGAGGAGTTCGTTTCATGAGGCGAGGGTCGCGGCCCAAGCTATGAGCATCCTATGGACGAACCATGAACCCGCTTCGGTACTGTGAACTCATGGCCATCTTCTCCCGCGGCTTCAGCGGCCGACCCCGCGAATCGAACCCCGACCTGCCGCCCGGACAGTTCGTCACCGAGGACTTCCCCGTGCTCTCCGCCGGCCCCACGCCGCGCCTCGACACGGCCGACTGGTCGTTCACGATCGCGACCGAGACCGGCCAGAAGCTCACGTGGACCTGGGATGAACTGCACGCGCTGGGCCTCGACGACGTGCACACCGACATCCACTGCGTCACCCGCTGGTCGAAGTTCGGCACCGACTGGCGCGGCGTGAGCCTCGACAAGCTCTTCGAAGACGTCGAGTCGAGCTACGACTACGTCATGATCCACTCCTACGGCGGGTACACGACCAACCTGCCGCTCGAGGACATCCTGGGCGGTCAGGCCTGGATCGCGACCGAGTTCGACGGCGAACCCCTCGAACCCGACCACGGGGGACCGGCCCGCCTGCTCGTGCCGCACCTCTACTTCTGGAAGAGCGCCAAGTGGGTGCGCGGCATCACGATGCAGCGCGACGACAACCCCGGCTTCTGGGAGCAGAACGGCTACCACACCTACGGCGACCCGTGGCGCGAGGAGCGCTATTCGTGAGCTATCGCGACTGGCTGGTCGGCACCGTCGTCGAATCCCGACCGCAGACGCCGCACGCCCGCACGATCGTGCTCGACGTTCCGGGCTGGAGCGGCAGCACGGCCGGGCAGCATGTCGACATCCGGCTCACCGCCGATGACGGTTACCAGGCGGCCCGCGCCTACTCCCTCGCCTCCACCGGCCCGGGCTCCCGGGTCGAGCTCGCCGTCGACCTGATCCCCGACGGAGAGGTCTCGCCCTATCTGGTCGAGGAGGTACGCGCGGGCGACCAGCTCGAGCTGCGCGGTCCGCTCGGTCGGTGGTTCACCTGGAAGCCCGAGCAGACCGCCCCCGTGCAGCTCGTCGCCGGCGGTTCGGGCGTCGTTCCCCTGCTCGCGATGGTGCGGGCGCACCGGGCATCCGCGAGCACCGTGCCGATGCGGCTGCTGTACTCCGTGCGCAGTCCCGACGACGTCTTCTACGCCGACGAGCTGGCGGATGCCGCGGCCGCCGGCACCCTCGACCTCACGCTCAGCTACTCGCGCCGCACGCCGCCGGGTCACCCGTCGCCAGCCGCGCGGCTCACCCCGGAGCTCGTCGCCGCCGTCACCCTCCCCCCGTCCGCCGCGCCCGCCATCTTCGTCTGCGGCCCCAACGGCTTCGTCGCCACCGCCGCCGACCACCTCATCGCGGCCGGGCACGACCCCCTGACGATCAAGACCGAGCGCTTCGGTGGGTGACCGCGGCGAGTAGCCTCGACTCATGCCCAGTGACTTCTCCATGCGTGCCATGAACGGCATCCACCGCTTCGCCATGGCCGTCACCGGCGGGCGGCTCGGCTGGAACCTCGGCGGCATGCCCGTGATCGAGCTCACGACGATCGGTCGCAAGTCGGGTCAGCCGCGCAGCACGATGCTCACGGCTCCGCTCGTGCTCGGCGACGCCTACGTGGTCGTGGCCTCCCGTGGCGGCGACGACGTGCACCCGGCCTGGTTCCTCAACCTCCGCGACAACCCCGAGGTCGAGGCCGTGATCGAGGGGCGTCCCAAGGAGCCGCGCATCGCGCGTATCCCGAACGACGCGGAGCGCGCCGAACTGTGGCAGCGCGTCACGGCGCGCTACCGCAACTACGCGCAGTACCAGACGAAGACCTCGCGGCAGATTCCCCTGGTGGTCCTGGAGAAGCCGAGCCCCGAGAAGCCGAGCCCGGAGAAGCCCGCTTCCGCGAAGGCCTAGTCCCCCACGTCGCGACGACTGAACCGCCGCCGGGTCGACCGGGCAGAACTCGCGAGAAGCCCCGCGGCTCCGATCGCGAGCAGACCCAGCGCGATCGCGAGGCCTTCAGACGATGCCGGTGCGGTGCCAGTCGCGGGCAGACTGCTCGGCGCGGGCCCCGGCGGCGCTCCCGCGCCCAGCGCCGCGATGACCGCGATGGCGCGCGTGCGGTAGGCCTGCTGCGCGAGAGGCACGCCGGGGAAGGAGTTGCCGGTCGCCAGGTCAAAGACGGCGAACGAGAGCGTGCCCGTCGTGTTGTCGGAGAGCAGGCCCGTGAGGTTGGCGCCATCGAACGCGATCGCCTGGATCGTCACCGACTGAGCCGGTGTGGGGTTGATGACCGTCGACGTTCCCAGGGCGAGGTCGAGGCGCACAAGCACTCCCTCCTCGGTGATGCCGTACGTCACACCGGCCGGTGAGGTAGCAATACTGACCGGCGGCTCGACGAGCGGCCACACGATCGACGGAGTGAACTCGAGGGTGGCCTCGTCGACGTGACCCACGATGGGAGACGTCGTCAGTTGGCAGGCGAGGACGAGGCTGAACCCGAAGCGTCCCATCCCGGTGCAGTCCCCGAGATTCACGCCACCGATCGTCACCGGCCCGAGAGGAACGAGGAGGGGCACCGTGGCGTCGACCCCGTAGACCTCCGTCACCGAGCCGTACGAGATCGCATAGCCAGCCCCTTGATCAGTGAGCACCATTCCCGTGATGTCGGGATAGGGCGTCATCGGACCGATCGTGGCGAGCGTGCCGTCGTTGGGGTCGAGACGAAGAAGGGCGCCACCCACGAGATCCACGGTGTAGACCGTGCCGGGCACGGCCGCCGCCGCGGAGGCACCCGGAAGCCCGGCAGCGATGATGACGGCGAGCGCAAGGGGGGCGAACGCACGAGTACGGCGCATGGCAGGCTCCAGATCGGGGTGCTCGGATCCTATCCCGATCGGTCATCCCGGGGAATCAGACCTCCACACGTCCCCGGCGTCGCGAGTACAGGATTCCGAGCGCCGCGACCGCGATGATGAACGCCGCGATGCCGAGGATGTAGGCGGCGATGCTCACGAATCCTGTCTCGAACTCGAAGAACGGGTAGGGCACCCAGCCGGTCAGTGCGCCGCGCACGAGCGTGAAGGCGACCCACGCGAGCGGGTAGATGACGACGATGCCGAGCGCCGACCAGCGCAGAGCGGGCCGGCCCGGCGAGAACAGCCAGTCCAGCAGCACGAACAGCGGAATCCACACGTGCATGATCTCGCCCGGCCACGGCACGACGACATAGCCCTCGTCGGGGATGCCGCGCAGCAGTCCGTTGTAGACGCCCGCCATGACGACCGCGTAGGACAGGATCGAGAGCCGGATCGTCGTGTAGAGCACCGTGTCGGTCTCGCGGGTGAGGGCCATCCACCCGCCGACGAACAGCACGACGCTGATGATCATCGCCGACTCGATCGTGAAGTACGCGAAGTACTGATCCGGGATCATGTCGTTGTTCGTGACCTTGTCGACGATCTGAAAGATCAGCGCGCCGAGCAGGGTGGCCCCGGCGACAAGGCGCAGCACGCCGGCGATGCGACGGCCCCGCGAGATGGTGGTGGATGCGGTGAGTTCGGGTGACGACACTGTCATGCGATCACCCTATTGTGAGAACCAGTCGCCGGTGCGCACCGGCCGCGAGAATCGCGCCGAAAGGGGATGACCGTGCCGTTCGTCACACTCACCGGAGAACCCGTCACCCGTGTTCCGCTGCTCTACCGCCTCGACCGCGACTTCCAGCTGACCGAGCCGTTCCGCTGGGTCGACCCCCGCGACGGGCGCGAGTTCGAGATCCCCGAGCACGACACGTCGAAGCCGCCGACCGACGGCAACGGCACCGACTTCGCCTCGGTGCCCCCCTTCCTCTGGGGACTGATCGCGAGCTACGGCAAGCAGACGCTGCCGTCGATCCTGCACGACCGGCTGGCGTGGGAGGCGAAGGTCGCCCCGACCGGCCGACTCGAGCTGCGGCGCACGGCCGACGAGGTGTTCCGAGTCGCCCTCGTCGAGGCCGGCGTGAGCCAGCTGCGCGCGCGGGTGATGTGGGGTTCGGTCGGACTCGAGCGCTACTACCGGCACGCCGGCGGTCTGGCGGTGCTGCTCATCGCGCAGGTCGTGCTGGGCGCGCTCGCGATCGCCGCCGGCATCGGGGTGGGCTTCGCGTTCGACCCGCTCTGCGCCCTGCTCGTCTTCGTGCCCGCGCTGCTCGCCATCCCCTGGACCCGAAACGCCGACCTCGTCATCACCGCGACCTACCTCGGCGCCCTCTACGCCCCTCTGATCATCGCCGCGTTCCTCGCCTCGCAGTTCGAGCGCCTCATCGCGCTGATCGTCTGGCTGCTCAGTGGATGCCCGGGCCAGATGCCCCGCGCCGAGCCAACGTTCCGCTGGCCCGCGCCCTAGCTGGTCGGGATCGGGATCGAGCCCTTCGTGGCATCGCCGAGGGGGACCGCGTCGAGGAACCACACCTCGTACGGCCTCTCGAGCAGGTCGGCGTTGAGCTCGTTGAGGCGTGCGAGAGGGGCGCCGGAGGCATGGGCGTCCAGGTCGGCGCGGGTCGCCCACCGCTCAACCATGATCACGACGTCGCCGCCCTGTTCGAGGTGCGCGGCATAGAGTTCACAGCCGCGTTCGGCGTGCACGAGAGGGGACACCTCGCGAAACGCCTCAATCACAGCGGGACCGCAATCCCGCTTGGCCGTCAGCACGGCGACAACGACGAGCGACATCAGACTTGCCTGAAGTCGATGCCAAGCAGGTTGGCAGCTGCCTTGTAGTCGGCGGCGCGGTGACCGACCGACAGGGCCCAGTGGTGTCCGACGCCGGTCTGCGACCACTCATCGACCCACACGCCGGGATCCATGCCGAAGTCGACGCGCGAGGTCGTGTTGCCGATCGCGAGCAGCGGCCCGTCGACGACGACCCCCTCCGACGCGATGAGCGCGAGCGAGCCGTCGCGGTCCTGGCCCAGTCCGAGGGTCGTGACGGGTCCGTGCTGCACGTCGAACTCGACGCTGACGCCCCACCCGCGCTTGCCGTGATAGATCCCGAGGCCGCGCAGCAGGGGGTCGCGCGCGCTGACAGCGAGGTCGGCCGGACCGTCGTGGCCCATCTCGACCACCATGTCCTCGAAGTTCAGCGCTTGGATCTCGGTGAACGAACCCCCGGCCCCGATGCTCTGTGAGACGAGCTGCGCCACTGTGGTGCGCAACTCGTACTCGCCGGTGGACGGGATGCCGCGGGCCGTGAGAAGCGAGGCCCCGAGGATCATGCCCGCGCCGAGGCGCTCATGCTGCTCGCCGGCCAGACCGCGATGGTAGTAGGCGAGGGTGTCGAGGTCGAAGTCCTCGACGAGGCGATCGAGGGCGACCGAGACCTTGGCGCCCCAGGCGAAATCCTCCTCTTGGACGGAGTCGTCGAGGGTGAAGACCTCCCGGGCCAGCGCCATGCGGTCAGTGACCTGCCCGTCGGTGACCTCCTCGACTCGCACCCGGAGGTCGTCGAACTCGAGCACCTCCACATGTGAGCCGAACGTCGCCGGCAGCAGGGTCAGGTCGGTCGAGACATCGAGCATGCCCGGATAGAGATGGCCCATCAGTCCGTGACGGGCGTGACGCAGAGTGGCACGCACGTGGGCGGCACCGATCCATTGCCCGATCCGCTCCCACGCCGACTCTTGGCGCAGGTATCCGGACACGGACCGGAACGGGATCCCCGCCCGCCGGAACACGTTGCCGATCTCGGGGATCGAGCACTGACCGCAATACGCAAGCCATTCGCCCGTGCCGAACGTGGCGTGGTCCATCTTTTCGGTCGGCTGCAGATCGATCACGAGCACCGGGGTCTTCGAGCGCTGCGCGATCGGCAGCACCATCGACGAGGTCAGGTAGGTCGTGATGAACATCACGATCAGGTCGCAATCCGTGGCGCGGAGCTTCTCCGCGGCGATCGCGGCCTCCTGCGCATCAGAGACGAACCCGACGTCGGTGACCTCGGCATCCATCTGCTCGAAGCGGGCCACGACATACGCTGTCGACTCCTGCAGCTGAGGAAGCAGCTGCGGAAACTGCGGCCAATAGGCGCCGAGCCCTCCAGCGACGAGGCCGATCCGGGTCTTGCGTCGGGTCTTGGGGGGCAGCAGAGATGCTGTCGTGTCGTTCATGACGTCATGGTCCTCAGGGTCGTTCGGTGGATCGTTCAGCGGAGCCGAGCTGGTCGGCGAGATTGAAGACCTCTGTTAGGCGGAGGAACCCGGTGTCGGGAGCGCCCTCGAGGTCGAGAAATAACTCGGACATCTCGGCCTGCCATCGGGCGTTGACCTCCGTGGCGGCCATGCCGTCAAGAGCCTTCTGAAGATCGGGCGTCTCGAAATAGCCGATCAGCAGGCCGTCGTCGCGCAGGAAGAGCGAGTAGTTGTGCCACCCGGTGGCATCGAGCGCCTCGAGCATCTCCGGCCAGACCTCTGCGTGGCGGCGGCGGTACTCCTCGATCCGGGTGGGATCGACCTGCAACTGGAAGCAGACGCGGGTCTCGGCGCTCATGAGCGTTCCTCTCGG
>CALRZA010000049.1:0-9295 GCA_943372535.1 Auritidibacter sp. Marseille-P8566 | reverse complement strand
TGCCGATCGCGACCTCTTCGAGGTGCGCCTCGGCGGCCTTCTGCATCACGGAGTCGAGCAGCGCGACGAGCGACTCGCCACCCTCGAGGCTGAAGCGCTTCTGCCCGACGTACTTGGTCTGCAGGAAGGTCTCGAACGCCTCGGCCTCGTTGAGCTTGCCGAGAATGCGCATCTGCTCGTCGTGGCCGGGCTTGGTGTACTTCTGCTCGACGTGGTCCTGGAACCAGCGGCGCTGCTCCGGGTCCTGGATGTGCATGTACTCGATGCCGATCGTGCGGCAGTACGAGTCGCGCAGCACGCCGAGGATCTCGCGCAGCAGCATCGTGCGCTTGCCGCCGAAGCCACCGGTGACGAACTCGCGGTCGAGGTCCCAGAAGGTGAGGCCGTGGCTGGCGATGTCGAGGTCGGGGTGCGAGCGCTGGCGGTACTCGAGCGGGTCGATGTCGGCCATGAGGTGACCACGCACGCGGAACGCGTTGATGATCTCCTACACGCGGGCCGTCTTGTCGACGTTGTCGGCGAGGTCGACCGAGATGTCGGCGGCCCAGTGGATCGGGTCGTAGGGAATGCGCAGGGCCGCGAAGATGTCCTGGTAGAAGCCGTGCTCGCCGATGAGGCGCTCGTGGATCTTCTTGAGGAACTCGCCCGATCCCGCGCCCTGGATGACGCGGTGGTCGTAGGTGCTCGTGAGCGTGATCGTCTTGCCGATGCCGAGTTCGGCGAGCGTGCGCGGGCTGGCGCCCTGGAACGCGGCCGGGTACTCGAGCGCGCCAGCGCCCACGATGCAGCCCGCGCCGCGCATGAGGCGCGGCACCGAGTGCTCGGTGCCGATGCCGCCGGGGTTGGTCAGCGAGATCGTGTTGCCCTGGAAGTCGGCGGCGGTGAGCTTGTTGGTGCGACCGCGGGCGACGACATCCTCGTAGGCGGTGAGGAAGTCGGCGAAGCCCATCGTGTCGGCGCGCTTGACGCCCGGCACGACGAGCGCACGGGTGCCGTCGGGCTTGGGGATGTCGATCGCGATGCCGAGGTTGACGTGCGCGGGGGTGACGACGGAGGGCTTGCCGTCCACCTCGTCGTAGTAGACGTTCTGGCTCGGGAACTCCTTGAGCGTCTGCACCATGGCCCACGCGATGAGGTGCGTGAACGAGACCTTGCCACCGCGGGCGCGCTTGAGGTGGTTGTTGATCACGATGCGGTTGTCGATCATGAGCTTGGCCGGGATCGTGCGCACGCTCGTGGCGGTGGGCACCGTGAGGCTCGCGTCCATGTTGGAGGCGAGGCTCTTGGCCGGGCCCTTGAGGGCCACGACGGTGTTCTCGGGCTCGGGCTGCGGTTCGGCATCCGCGGGCACGGTGGCGATCGGAGCGGTGGCGGGCGCATCGGCCGGGATTGGCTGCGGCTTGGCCTGCACCGAGGTCGTGCGCGCGACAGGCGTGGCGGAGTTCGCCGCGGGAGCCGGAGTGGGGGTGGCGGTGGGCTGCTCGCCGATCACCTCGGGGATCTGCGCTTCGCCGCCCTCCTGGGGCGCGGCATCGCCGGCGAGGCCCTCGGTGCGGTGGTAGTTCTCCAGAACCGGCCACCAGGTCTTGTCGACCAGGTTCTTGTCCTGCTGGTACAGCTCGTACATCTCGTCAACGAGCCATTCGTTGGCTCCGAACTCGCCTGAGGAGTCTCCCTCGGGCACGATTCCGGTCACTTGGCTTGACACGGCCGACCGCCCACTTTCAGTTCTCGTCGTCTTGCGGTTAACGCGATGCCCAGCGTCGGGCACACCAGCGTCAAGGGTAGTCCCAATTCCTGTGCGGCTGCTGTCGCCCACCCGGGGGGACTAGCGTTAATTTCATGCGCTTTTACGAGACCGAGCCCGTGCACGACCTCACCTACTCCGACGTGTTCCTCGTGCCCGCGCGGTCGGGCGTGACGAGCCGACTCGATGTCTCGCTGGCCCCGGATGACGGCACCGGTGCGAGCATCCCGATCGTCTCCGCGAACATGAACTCGGTCACCGGTCCGCGCCTGGCCGCGACCCTCGCCCGCCGGGGTGGACTCGCCGTGCTGCCACAGGACCTCCACGCGCAGGATCTCGATTCGGCGATCCGCTGGGTCAAGGCGCAACCGGTGGGCTTCGACGCCGCGATCGACCTCCACCCGGGCGACACCGTCGCGGCGGCGCTCGCGCTCGTGCCCGCCGTGAGCGGTCAGGGCATCGTGCTGCACGACGAGCACGGCGCGTTCGTCGGCGCGATCCCCGCCGAACGCCTCGCCCACGCGCTGCCCGATGCCCCGCTCGGCGACCTCGTCGGCGCGCCCGTCACCGCCCTCGACATCGATGAGATCGACGGCCCGCGCGCGGCGTTCGACCTCATGGTCGCTGCGGGCATCGAGTTCGCGCCGATCCTGCACGACGGCCACGTCGTCGGTACGCTCAGCCGCACCGGGGCACTGCGATCGACTCTGTACAGCCCCACCCTCGACGCCCAGGGTCGCCTCAAGGTCGCCGCGGCGATCGGCATCAACGGGGATGTCGTGGGCAAGGCCCGCGCGATCGTCGAGGCCGGCGCCGATGTGCTCGTGCTCGACACCGCGCACGGTCACCAGGACTCCATGGTGCGCGCCATCGCGACGGTCGCCGCCCTCGACCTCGGCGTGCCCCTCGTGGCCGGCAACGTCGTGACGGCGGAGGCCGTGGCCGACCTCGTCGGTGCCGGCGCCACGATCGTCAAGGTCGGCGTCGGTCCCGGCGCCATGTGCACCACGCGCATGATGACCGCCGTGGGGCGCCCGCAGTTCTCGGCGGTACTCGAGACCTCCGCGGCCGCGGCGGCGCTCGGTGCTCACGTCTGGGCCGACGGCGGGGTGCGCTACCCGCGCGACGTGGCCCTCGCCCTCGCCGCCGGCGCCGCGTCGGTCATGATCGGCTCGTGGTTCGCCGGCACGATCGAAGCGCCGGGCACGCTCGCGACCGACGAGAACGGCCGCGCCTACAAGGAGAGCTGGGGCATGGCCTCGACGAAGGCCGTGCGCGAGCGATTCGACCGTCTCGACGCCTACGAGCTCGCTCGCAAGACCCTCTTCGCCGAGGGCATCTCGAGCTCGAAGATCTACCTCGACCCGCTGCGCCCCTCGCTCGAAGACCTCATCGACATGATCACCTCGGGCGTGCGCTCGTCGCTGAGCTATGCCGGCGCGCGCTCGCTGCCGGAGTTCCGTGAGCGGGCCCTCGTCGGCATCCAGTCGGCGGCCGGATACGAAGAGGGCAAGGCGCTCCCCGTCAGCTGGTAGTTCTCCTTGCTACACTCGCTGAGCAATGGACGACCCTCCTCATAGACCCACCGCCGGTGGCGCCCGTGCCTGAGTTGATCATGCTCGGCGTCGGCATCCTGCTGACCATCGGCACCGGTTTCTTCGTCGCCTCGGAGTTCGCGCTCGTCAATCTCGACCGCTCCGATCTCGAGGTGCGGCAGTCGCGCGGGGAGAAGAACCTCGGCTTCACCATCGGCGCTCTCAAGCAGACGTCGACGCATCTCTCGAGCGCCCAGCTCGGCATCACCCTGACGACGCTGCTCACGGGCTACACCCTCGAGCCGGTGTTCTCGCTCTGGCTGCAGCCGCCGCTGACCGCGATCGGCCTCCCGGAGGGCCTCGTCACCGTCGTCGCGACGATCCTCGCGGTCACGGTCGCCACCCTGCTCTCGATGATCATCGGCGAGCTGGTGCCCAAGAACTTCGCGCTGTCTCTGCCGAGGCAGACGGCCAAGGTGGTCGTGCCGTTCCAGGTCGTCTTCACCGCGGTGTTCCGGCCGGCGATCGCCGTGCTCAACAACTCGGCCAACGGCATCCTGCGCGCCATCGGCATCGAGCCCAAGGAGGAGCTCTCGGGCGCTCGCAGCGCCGAGGAGCTGACCTCGCTCGTGCGACGCTCGGCGCGCGAGGGCAGCCTCGACCGCGACACCGCGACCCTGCTCGCCCGCACCCTCGCCTTCGCCGATCACACCGCCCAAGACGTCATGACGCCACGGCCGCGCCTCGAGAGCCTCGATCGCACCGACACGGCGCAGGATGTCATCGACCTCGCCCGCCGCACCGGCCTGTCGCGCTTCCCGGTCATCGATGATTCCGTCGACGACGTCGTGGGCATCGTGCACGTCAAGCAGGCCGTCGCGGTGCCGCGCGAGAAGCGCGCCGACGTGCCGGTCTCCGCGCTGCAGTCCGAGGCCTTGCGGGTGCCCGAGACGATGAAGCTCGACTCCCTGCTGGCGGAGCTGCGCGGACGCGGCTACCAGATGGCGGTCGTGGTCGATGAGTACGGCGGCACCGCCGGGGTCGCGACCCTCGAGGATCTCGTGGAGGAGCTGGTCGGCGAGGTCAGCGACGAGCACGACCGCAGCAAGCCCGACGTGGTGCGCTCGCGCGACTGGTTCACCTTCCCCGGTCTGCTGCGCCCCGACGAGCTGCGTGACCGCACCGGCGTGATCGTGCCCGAGGAGGGTCCGTTCGAGACCGTCGGAGGCTGGCTCATGAGCGAGCTCGGCCGCCTGCCCGTGGTCGGTGACACGGTCGAGACCGCCGACGGCGTCTTCAGGATCGAGCGCCTCGACGGTCGTCGCATCGACCGCGTGCGCTACACCCCGCGCCCCGTCGAGGCGGAGGAGAGCTGATGGACTGGTGGGGTATCGCCTGGCTCTTCGTTCTCCTCGCGGTGAACGCCTTCTTCGTCGGCGCGGAGTTCGCCGTCATCTCGGCACGCCGATCGCAGATCGAGCCGCGCGCCGAAGCCGGCTCCCGGGCGGCCAAGACCGCGCTGTGGGCCATGGAGCACGCCACGCTCATGCTCGCGGCGTGCCAGCTCGGCATCACGGTGTGCTCGCTGCTGATCCTCAACGTCTCCGAGCCGGCCATCCACCACCTGCTCGAGATCCCGCTCGCCCTCACCGGCTGGTCGGAGGAGGTCATCTCGACGGTCGCGTTCATCATCGCGCTGCTGATCGTGTCGTACCTCCACGTGGTGCTCGGCGAGATGGTGCCCAAGAACCTGTCGTTCTCGATCCCGGATCGCGCCGTGCTCGTGCTGGCTCCGCCGCTCGTGTTCGTGGCGCGGGTCTTCCAGCCGATCATCGTGGCGCTCAACGCCGTGGCCAACGGCATCCTGCGCCTGTTCGGGGTGACGCCCAAGAACGAGGCGAACAGCGTGTTCACCCTCGACGAGGTCGCGACGATCGTGGCCACGTCGACGCGTGAGGGCGTGCTGACGGATGCGGGGGGCACCCTGAGCGCCGCCTTCGAGTTCACGTCGAAGAAGGTGCAGGACATCGCCGTCGGCATGGCCGCGCTCGTCACGCTGCCCGAGGACGCCACCCCCGCCGACGTCGAGCGCGCCGTCGCGCAGCGCGGCTTCTCGCGCTACATCCTCGTGAACGACGAGGGCGAGCCGACGGGGTACCTCCACCTCAAGGACGTGATCGACCTTGACGACGAGGACGAGTTCGACGAGCCGGTGCCGCCCAAGCGCATCCGACAGCTCATCTCGATCTTCCGCGGCACCGACCTCGAAGACGCCCTCGCGACGATGCGGCGCTCGGGAGTGCACGTCGCCCGTGCGTTCGACGAGAGCGGCGCCACGCGCGGCGTGCTCTTCCTCGAGGACATCATCGAGGAGCTCGTCGGAGAGGTGCAGGACGCGACCCGAAAGCGCTAGCCTTCCCTCGACGAGGAGGTCACGTGACGAGCACGACATCGAAGAGCTCTCTGCACCCGGAGCTTCGGGGCATCCGCTTGATTCCGCGCTTCTCCTTCACGCCCGGTCTGGTGCGCATGATGAATCGCGGGCGTCCCCGCCCGGGTCGGCTCGGCGACGGGGTCGTGGTCGAGGAGGTCGTGGTCAGCGAGACGGCGTCGATTCGTCTTCTTCGCCCCGCGAACGTGACCGGCTCGCTGCCGGTGCTGGTCTGGTTCCACGGGGGTGGTCACCTCATCGGGTCACCCGAACAGGACGATCGCACCAACGCGGACTTCGTGCGCGAACTCGGGATCGCGGTGGCCGCCATGCGCTACCGCCGCGGCATCGATGCTCCGGCCCCCGCCTCCGTCGATGATGGTCACGATGCGCTGGTCGCCCTGACCAAACGCGCGGATGAACTCGGGATCGACCCGGCCCGCATCGCGGTCGGCGGCCGGAGCGCCGGCGGGGGAGTCGCCGCAGGCCTGGTGCTCGCCGAGCATGACCGCGGCGGGGTGCCCATCGCGTTCCAACTGCTCGTGTACCCCATGCTCGATGATCGCACCGTCACTCGCACCGACCTCGACACCCGCCACGTGCGCGTGTGGATGCCCGGGAGCAACCGCTACGGATGGCGCACCTACCTCAACGCGGAACCGGGCTCCGAGGGGGTGTCGCCCTACGCCGCGCCCGCCCGCCGGGACGACCTGCGGGGACTGCCCCCGACCTGGATCGGCGTCGGCGACCTCGACCTCTTCCACGACGAGGATGTCGAGTACGCCCGACGGCTCAGCGAGGCCGGGGTGCCGTGCGAGCTCGAGGTCGTGGCCGGAGCCTTTCACGGCTTCGACGCGACGTCGCCGCGCGCCACGGTAACTCAGGCCTTCTGGGCGAGCCAGGCCGCCGCGTTGCGCGGCGGCGGCATCACGACCCGCTAGGCGACGCGGTTGGCGACGCGGTAGCGGGCCCGCACGTACTGCGGCGGGTAGTAGTCCAACTCGACCCCGAGCTGGGCGGCGGCGCGCCAGACCACGTGCGGGTCGCGCATCATCTCGCGGCCCATCATCACGGCATCCGCCTGACCCGTGGCGATGATCTCGTCGGCGTGAGCCGCTTCGGTGATCAGTCCGACCGCGCTCGTCGGCGTCGCGTCACTGCGCACCTCGGCCGCGAAGTGCACCTGGTAGCCGCGCCCCACGGGGATGTGGACGCCCGTGATGAGACCTCCGCTGGAGATGTCGAAGAAGTCGGCTCCGGCCTCGGCCGCCCAGCCCGCGACGATCGCGGTCTGCTCGCTCGTCCAGCCGTCGTCGGCCCAGTCGGTGGCGGAGAAGCGCACGAACATCGGCACGGCTTCCCCGATCTCCGCGCGCACCGCTCGCACGATCTCGAGCAGCAGCCGCGCGCGATTCTCGAGGCTGCCGCCGTACTCGTCGTCGCGCTCGTTGCTCAGGGGTGACAGGAACTCGTGCAGCAGGTAGCCGTGGGCGGCGTGGATCTCGACGAGCTCGAAGCCCGCGTCGAGAGCACGGCGCGCGCCCGCGGCGAAATCGGCGACGATGCCGGGCAGTTCGTCGGCAGGAAGGGCCCGGGGGGTCGTGTAGCCCGGGAAGGCGATGGCCGAAGGCGCGACGGGCTCCCAGCCGCCCTCCTCGGATGGCACGGTGCCCTCGAAGCCCGCCCACGGGCGCCACGTCGAGGCCTTGCGGCCGGCATGGGCGAGCTGCATGCCCGGCACGGCGCCCTGCCCCCGTAGGAAGTCGGTGATGCGGCGCCACGCGGCCACCTGCTCGTCGTTCCAGATGCCCGTGTCCTGCGGCGAGATGCGCCCGACGGCGTTGACCGCAGTGGCCTCGGTCATGATCACTCCGGCGCCGCCGATCGCGAACGAGCTCAGGTGGGCGAAGTGCCAGTCGTTCGGCACGCCATCCTGCTTCTCGACCGAGTACTGGCACAGCGGAGCCACCCAGAGGCGGTTGCGCGCGGTCATGGACCGGATCGTCAGGGGGGTGAACAGGGCGCTCACGTGAGACTCCTCAGAAAGCGCTCGAGGCCTTCGACACCGGTGAAGTGGTGAACGGTCATGCCGAGCGCGGCGGCGGCGTCGATGTTGACGCTCTTGTTGTCGATGAACACCATCTGCTCGGGGGCTATTCCCAGACCGTGCGCGACCTCGAGGTAGATCGCGGGATCGGGCTTGATCGCGTCCATCTCGGCGCTGACGAACACGCGCTCGAAGAACGACCCCAGGGGGGAGAACCGGAACCCGCTCGCGAAGTCCGCCCCGGCGTTGGAGAGGATCGCGAGCCGGGTGCCGCCCGCGTGCAGCTCGGCGATGAGGTCGACGGTGCCGGGCTCGACCGTCCACCAGCCGCGGTAGTCGGCGACCCAGAGTTCGTGGAGGCGCGAGGCGGTCCACGTCGTGCCGAACTCGGCGGCCAGGCGCTGCCAGTAGGCCGACGTGCTCAGCGTGCCCTGGTCGAGCTCGTCGCGGTGGCGCCAGTAGGCGGGCCAGAAGACTTCGGCATCCACCCCGGCCCGAGCGAGCAGGGCCGCCCGGTCGGCGTCGGTCGGGGTGCGGCTGATCACCTCCCCGTAGTCGAAGACGACGACGCGGTCGGGGATCGTGATGCTCATCAACCCAAACTATCGTGGGGACATGACCGCGCTGACGCCGAACCCTGAGTCCCCGGGTCGCGAGTGGACCCCGGATGACGCGGCGCGGTGCATCGCCGTGCCGGGGGTCGACGACGACAAGTACTCGCGGGGCGTGCTCGGGGTGATCACCGGACAGGATCGCTACCCCGGGGCCGCCGTGCTCGGGGTGGAGGCGGCGCTGCGCACCGGCGTCGGCATGGTGCGCTACCTCGGCGACGCGCGACCGGCCGAGTTCGTGCTCGCCCGTCGACCCGAGGCGGTCACCGCCCCGGGCCGGGTGCAGGCCTGGCTGCTCGGCTCGGGCATGGATCCTGTCGACCGCGATACCGCCCCGCTCATCGCCGCGCTCGCCGAAGGGGTGCCGGCGGTGCTCGACGGGGGAGCCCTCGACCTGCACGACCGCGGCACCGGCGCCCGGGTCATCACTCCGCACTACCGTGAGCTGGCGCGCGTGCTCGGCGTCGACCGCGAGTCGATCGCCGACGACCCGGCCGCCTGGGCGCGGCGAGCGGCTGACGACCTCGGGGTCACGGTGCTTCTCAAGGGACACACCACTCACGTCGCCGGCTCGGGCATCACGCTGCGGGTGCGCTCGGCGCCGACCTGGTTGGCGACCGCCGGGGCCGGGGATGCCCTCGCCGGCATCCTCGGAGCCCTCGTCGCCACCCACTCGGCTGCGATCGCGGATGACCCCGCCGAGCTTGCGCGTCTGGCCGCCACCGCCGCCGTGCTGCACGGGCTCGCCGCGAGCCGCGCGAGCGGGGGCGGCCCGCTCACGATCCTCGACCTGTGCGAGGCGCTGCCGGCGGTGATCGCGGGGGTGCTGTCTCGCCGGTGAGGTTTCGATCCCCACCCGCACGGCCGTCACGTCGCTGAGCGACGCGCCGGAACCGGCGGGGGGGGGCCCACGCCGCGTCGGGG
>CALRZA010000048.1:0-9352 GCA_943372535.1 Auritidibacter sp. Marseille-P8566 | reverse complement strand
ATTCGTTATCCAATTCTGGGATGCGATGAGTACCCGACGATTCGGACCGAGCGTTTTCCGGTCCCACCCGAGGAGTTTCCATGTCGCTGCGCGAGCTTGGCGCTGACGTGACCTCCGAGGCACCCCTCACCCGACGCCAGCTGCGCGAGCTCGAGCAGCGCGGCGCCGCCCGGCCCGTGGCGTCGGCTCCCGTCAGCTACGCCGTCGTCGCGACGCCGGAGCGACCGATGGCCGTCGCTCCCCCCGCGCGACCGATCGATCGACCCGCCGCGGTCCGACCCTCGGCGGCCCGCCCGCCCGTGAAGCGCCGCGCCGTGCGGGCCCGCGACTTCCTCTCGGTCGGCGCGATGCTCTTCGCCGGCGCCCTCCTCATCGGCATGTCGGTGCCCGCCAACGCGTTCATGACCAACGCGGGAGGCACGGCGCCCCTCGCGGATGCCGAGGCCATGCCCGGTCAGTCCGTCGCCGTCTCGGATGACGTGCTCTCCGCCGCCGTCTCCCGCGACAGCTTCGAGGTCGTCTCGTGGGCTCAGCGGCTCGCGGAGCGCTACGGCAACGCCGGAACGTTCACCGCGACGAGCGGCGCGATCCGCTGGCCGTTCCCCTATTCCGTGCCGACGACCGACGGCTTCGGGCCCCGCCCCGAGTGGGTCTCCGGCACCGCCTTCCACAATGGCGTCGACTTCACTCCCGGCAACGGCACCCCGATCTATGCGATCGCCGACGGTGTCGTCGCCCTGCACGCGGAGGACCAGTGGGGCTTCGGCAACCACGTCATCATCCAGCACAGCATCCCGGGCCAGAACGTCGAATCCCTGTACGCCCACATGCAGACCGGCTCGAGCCCGTTGCAGACCGGCGACGTCATCAAGGTCGGCGACTTCATCGGGCTCGTCGGCGATACCGGCAACTCCTATGGAGCGCACTTGCACTTCGAGGTGCACATCGACAAGGTGCCGGTCGACCCGTTCGCCTGGCTCACGGCCAACGCGGTCTAGCCCGCGACGCGGGTACGGCGCGGTCCGTTGGCGAAGCGAGGGCCCGGCCGGTACTGTAACGGCATCGTTGCATGCGATTGCATGGAAATGATGATCCCTCCCCTTCGACCGAGGAGAGCCGTGCTGCGTGGGATGACCTCGTGAGCGAGCGCGCGCCCCTCACCCGTCGGGAGGCACGGGAGCTCGAACGACGCCCGCGTTCGCGCCGAGCCGGTCGCCGGCATCCCGCCCCGCTCCGCAGGCGCGGCACGCGACGGGCGTTCTCCCTTCTCACCTTTCTCGCCGTCGGCGCCCTCATGGTCGGCACGACGGTACCGATCAACGCCCTCATCCCCGAGACCACCGTCGCTGTGAACGCCGCTCCCTCCACCGCGACCCGCGTGCAGTCGATGGCCGTGGGCGATGAGGCCGCCATCGCGAACGCTCCGCGCGATGGGTTCACCGTGCTCTCCTTTCAGGAGCAGGTGCGGGCCCAGTACGGATCCCAGCTCGGGCCCGTCTTCACCCCGACGACCGGGGCGGTGCGCTGGCCGTTCCCCTACTCGGTGCCGATCTCCGACGGATGGGGACCGCGTGACGCACCGTGCGAGGGCTGTTCGACCTTCCACAAGGGCGTCGATTTCACCCCGGGCAGCGGCGCCCCGATCTACGCGATCGCCGACGGCGTGGTGGTGCTGCACGAGGACACCCTGGGCGGGCTCGGCAACAACATCTGGATCGACCACGTCATCAACGGGCAGAAGATCACGAGCGTCTCTGCCCACATGATCACCGGGTCGAGCACGCTCGTCGCCGGGGACGTGGTCAGGGTCGGCGACTTCCTCGGTCTCGTCGGCGACACCGGCTCATCGGTCGGCGCGCACCTGCACTTCGAGATTCTCGTCCAGGGCGTGCATGTCGACCCGTTCGAGTGGCTCACGACCAACGCCGTCAACTAGCCCACCCACCGAAAGGGCCCCGTGAACCGCCTGCTGCCGTCCAGCGTCATCCCCGATTTCCGACGCGTGCTGCCCCGCGATCCGAACACCTACCTGGGCCCAGCACTCGCGTTCTGGATCACGGCGGCGTATCTCGTGCTCGTGACGGTGCGCAGCGTCATCCACCTGGTCTCACCGGACGGCGGTGCCGAGTCGATCGCGACCATCGACACGTCCGTCGAGGGCGGTGCGAACATCATCGCGATCTTCGGGCAGTGGGGAGCGATCCAACTGCTTCTCGCCGCACTGCTCTGGGTGCTGGTGCTGCGGTATCGGGGCTTGCTTCCGCTCGCGCTTCTCGCGCTCACGATCGAACCGCTGCTGCGTGAGCTCGCGGGTGCGCTCAAGCCGGTCGAGACGATGGGCACGGCGCCGGGCGCCGCCCTCAACACCGCGGCGCTGGTGCTCGTCGCCCTGACCTTCCTGCTGTCACTGTGCCCCGCCTCGCCGCGACGGCCGAGGGCGGAGCCGGCTGCCTAGGCGCGGATCCACACCGTCGTATCGCGCGGCAGGGCGCCACCGGTGACATCGCCGCTCGCGAGCAGGATCTCACCGATCGGCAGCTCGACGGCGATCTTGCCCGTGTTGCTGATGACCGTCACGTCGCCGTTGCGCAGCGCGACCACCTTCTTGCCGTAGCCGCTGAGCCACTCGATCGTCCCCGTGCCGAGGCCGTGCTCGCGCCGCAGGCGCAGGGCGGTCACGTAGAGGTCGAGGGTGCTGCCGGGGACGCCGGCCTGGGCATCCCGGGAGTACTCGGCCCAGTCGGTGGGCTGGGGCAGCCATGCGGCGCCCGAGTGGTTGAAGCCGTACGCCGGCTTGTCGGCCTCCCAGGGCAGCGGCACACGGCATCCATCGCGGCCGTACTTCTCGCCCTTGGTGCGGAACCAGGTCGGGTCCTGGCGCGCCTCGTCGGGCAGCTCCATGTCTTCGGGCAGCCCGAGCTCCTCGCCCTGGTAGAGGTAGCTGCTGCCCGGCAGGGCGAGCATGAGGGATGACGCGGCGCGCGCCCGGCGCAGACCGACCGCCCGATCCGGCTTGCCGGGCGTCTTCGGGCCGATGCCCGACCCCTGGGGCGGAGCATCCTTCGGCAAGGCGAGGCGCGAGGCGTGGCGCACGACGTCGTGGTTCGAGAGCACCCACGTGCTCGGGGCGCCGACCCCACCGAAGGCGGCCATCGACTCGTCGATGATGCGGCGCAGCTTCTTGGCCTTGAAGTCGGTGAACATATAGCCGAAGTTGAACGCCTGGTGCATCTCGTCGGGCCGCACCCAGTGGGCGATCTTCTCGAGGGTGTCGAGCCACGCCTCGGCGCACAGCACGCGGTCACCCTCGTACTCGCCGAGCACCCGGCGCCAGCCGCGCCAGATCTCGTGCACCCCCTCCTGTCCCCAGTAGGGCGGGTTGGTGTCGTGCACGTCGGCTTCCTGCGGGTCGTGAGACGACTCGGCGCCGGTGCCGCCCATGCTCGCGCCCTCGGCGGGCGGGGTGTAGTCGGGCAGGCCGGACTTCTTGATCATGCCGTGGGCGACATCCACCCGGAACCCGTCGACGCCGCGGTCGAGCCAGAACCGCAGGATGTCGTGGAACTGCGCGATCACCCACGGGTTCTCCCAGTTCAGGTCGGGCTGCGAGGTGTCGAAGATGTGCAGGTACCACTGGCCGGGTGTGCCGTCGGGGCGCGTGACGCGGGTCCACATCGAGCCGCCGAAGACCGACTCCCAGTTGTTGGGCGGCAGGTCGCCGTTCGGGCCGCGTCCGTCGCGGAACATGTAGCGATCGCGCTCGGGGCTGCCCTCGGGCGCGGCGAGCGCCTCCTGGAACCAGACGTGCTGGTCGGACGTGTGGTTGGGCACCATGTCGGCGATGATGCGGATCCCGTGGCTGTGCGCCGTGGCCAGCAGGCTGTCGAAGTCGGCGAGGGTGCCGAACAGCGGATCGACGTCGCAGTAGTCGCTCACGTCGTAGCCGGCGTCCTTCTGCGGCGACCGGAAGAACGGCGACAGCCAGATCGCGTCGATGCCGAGTTCGAGCAGGGCGGGCAGCCGGCTCTCGATGCCACGGAGGTCTCCGATGCCGTCGCCGTCCGAGTCGGCGAACGAGCGCGGGTACACCTGATAGATCACGGCGCTGCGCCACCACTCGGAGCCCTCGACGCGGTGGTCGGTGGCTTCGACGGCGTCGGTGGCGGCGGTGGAGTCCGGGGCGGTCTCGTTGGTCATCGCACCAGAGTAGGCCATTTCGCGAATCCTGCAAGCGCTTACCGTCCGAGGCTTCACACGCTTGTGACCCGTCAGAAACACGACAGAAAGGATGCGCGGATGCTGGTAGTCTCGTACGGTGCCTCAGGGGGTTGCCCTGCTGTGCGCCCCCTTAGCTCATTGGTAGAGCACTTCCTTGGTAAGGAAGAGGTAGTGGGTCCGATTCCCACAGGGGGCTCGGTCATCCGTTCTGGTCATTCTCTGCGGATGCCGTGGCTGAGTAGCTCAGTTGGTTAGAGCGCACGACTCATAATCGTGAGGTCGCGGGATCGTGCCCCGCCTCAGCTACCAACGAAGAAGGCCCTCGCCACTCTGGCGGGGGCTTTCTTCGTTGTCGGCCGAGTGGTTGTCAGGATCCTTCGTGGGCCCACGCCGCGCAGTCAGCCGCGCCGCGTTCAGCGGCGTGGATGCGGCGTCGGTGGGGATCGTGCCCCGCCTCAGCTACCCAGAGTTCGTTCGCGCGTACGAAACGGACGATCGCGCGTGCCACAACGTACGCGCGTGCCACAACGTACGCGCGAGGGGTCGATCCCCGCATCCGACCTCGGTTACCGCCCGCCGCCCTCGGCGAACCCCAGCGCCTTCTGCAGCAGCCCCCGCACCGCATCCTGCTCCTTCGGCGTGAGCTCGGCGAGCAATTCGCGCTCGACCGCCTCTGAGCGCACTCGCGCCGCTTCGAACAGCTCGCGGCCGGCCGGGGTGAGGGCCACGAGGTTGCGCCGGCGATCCTGAGGGTCGACCGTGCGCTCGACGAGGCCGCGCTCGCCGAGCAGGTCGGTCATGCCGACGATGCGTGCCGGGTCGAGCCGGATCGCGGCCGCGATCTGCGTCTGGGGTTGAGCGCCGAACTGCTCGAGTGCCGCCAGGAAGTCGAAGTGGGTGGCGCGCAGGTCGAGATCCGCCATCGCCGCCTCGAAGCGCCGCTGTGCCCGGTAGCCGAGTTCCACCGCCAGATACGCGACATGGCCGGTGAGGGCGGCGGGCCGGTCGGCGGGGGTGGACACAGCGCCACGCTAGCATCCACTGATTATTGCGGTGCAAAGTAATTGCATATTGCAATTAATGCGCGAGCGCCCTACTGTCGCCTCATGACCTCACAGACCCAGAACAATCAGGACACCGAGACCGCGCTCAGCGTCTCCCGCGCCATCCTCGCCGGCGACTGGAAGGCCCTCGACAGCCTCCTCGCCCCCGACTTCGTGTACCACGGCGACCTCGGCAAGCCCTACTCTCGCGACGAGTACATCGGCTTCATGCAGGCGATGAAGGGCGCCATGAGCGAGATGACCATGGACTTCACCCACACGGTCGCCGAGAACGGACTCGTCTCCGTGCGCTTCGTCACGCATGCCCGCCACACGGGCGCCTTCATGGGCGCGCCCGCGACGAAGAAGCCGGTCGAGATCCGCGGTGTCTTCATGCGCCGCATCGAGAACGGCATGGTCATGGAGGAGTTTCAGGCCACCGACCTGCTCTGGATGATGACGCAGATGGGCGCCGGCACCCTGTTCGGCTACTGGATCGGTGTCGGCGTGCTCAAGAAGTCGGCACCGATCCCGGCCCGCATCGACGTGTAGGCAGCAGGGTCAGCGATCCCTCGGCGTGCGAGGTTCCCCGCCTAACGCGGCTCCAGCTCCGCGGCCCGATAGACCGCATCCACAGCCCGCATCGTGCCCACCCCTCGCGAGGCATCGAGGATGCTCGGGCTTCCGTCACGCAGGACGGCGGCGAGGTGCGCGAGCTGCCCTTCGTAGCTGTTGTCGGCTGGCGCGGCCTTCTCGTCGATGAGCGTCTCGGCGCCGGAGGCCACGCGCAGCGTCGCCCCCCACTGCGGCACGATGACGCTCGTCGCATCGAGAGTTGCAGCCGAGCCGACGATGCGCAACGACATGCTGCCGGTGTCGTCGCCGATGAACGACGATCGCACTTGGGCGGGGATGCCGTTCGGCAGGGCCAGCACAGCATCCATCTGCATGTCGACTCGGGGGTCTGCGTCGGAGAGAATGGCGGTCGCCGCCTCGACGGTCGGCTCACCCCAGGCGGCGCGGATCAGGTCGATCGCGTAGCAACCGACATCCATGAACGACCCGCCGCCCAGATCTCCGTCGAGTCGAATGTTGCCGGGCTTGACGACGAAGTGGGGGATGCTGAAATCGATGTCAACGCGCTGTGTCGTGCCCAGAATCCCGGAGCCGATCACCTCGAGCAGGCGCTGGATGAACGGGTGCAGCCGGTAGTGGAACCCCACGAATGCTCGTCGGCCTGCGGACTCCGCTTCTGCGGCGATCCGCGCGGCCGTCGTTCCGTTCGCCGACAACGGCTTCTCGCACAGCACGTGCTTTCCTTCTGCGAGGGCGCGCGACGCCCACTGAGCGTGCAGGGTGGCGGGAAGCGCGATGTAGACGAGATCGATGTCAGGGTGGGTCAGCACGAACTCGTAGTCGCCGGCGTCGGGCACGCCGAGCTGGTGCGCGAGGGCGCCCGCCCGCTCGGGGTCACGCGAGCCGATTGCCTGAACGCTGACTCCGTCCAACCCCCGGGCGGGCTCGACCATCGCGCGCTCCACGATGCCCGCCGCCCCCAGGATGCCGATGCGCAACCCGCTCGTCGCTTGGGACGCAGAGTCGATCGTCATCGTCAGTTCTCCTTCGAACCACAGGGGGTGAACGGGACGAGAGTCTATGGCGGCGGGCGGAGCCGCCGTAAGCGATTTCGGCACGTTGGCTCATCGCGATCGGTGATCCGACGCATCAGCCGATGAGAAGGGCCCCGGATGCGTCACGCACCCGGGGCCCTCACGTCACGTGATTACGCGGATTAGGTCCAGAGCGGCAGCGCCGGCACGGCGAGCATGATGCCGCCCGCGATCAGGAAGATCACGACCGCGACGCCACCGAGGATCATCTGCACCTTGAACTGGCGCACCACCGCGGCGATACCGAGGAGGAACAGCGAGATCGCCATCATCACTGTGGTGAGCGTCAGCCGGTCGCCGTAGGTGTTCGCGAGGTCGCCCTCGGCGATCGTCGCGACGGCCTGGTCCTTGAGCTCGGCGTAGTTGCCGAACAGCGCAGCCTGGTAGTCCTCGTTGTCGAGCGGGCTGTAGTAGAACTCCGCGTCGGCCTCGTTCTGGGCATCCGCCCATTGGATGGCCTTGTCGAAGTCCTCGGAGACCGACTGGAAGTAGATGACGTCGTACTTCTCCTGAGCCGAGGCCGAGATCGCCGGGTCCGGGTTGGCGATGTCGAGGCGCAGGTCGGTCAGACGATCGAACAGCTGGGTGTCCTGAACGAACTGCTGGTTGGCCTCGAGGTACACCGACTCGGCCTCGGTCGAGAGGTTGGTGCCGTTCGTGTACGACTGCGCCTGGTTGCCGTCGTAGAGCGAGCTCTGGAACGAGGCATAGGCGGTCACCGTGGCGATCAGGCCGAGGAGGATCGCGAGGATGACCTCGACGTTGCGGCGAAGGAAGGTGTTCGGCGTGGATGCCGTGGTTGCGTCAGATGACACTGGTACTCCGGTCTAGAAGGATGCATACACATAAAGAATGCAGGGAGAGCCAGTTTATTCGGTTCAGGCGGCGAAGCTCGCCTTCGCCTCGGCGACGGTCGGGAAGGCGCCCAGGTGCTGAGCGAGCCTCGTCGTCGCGACGTAGCCTTCGCCGTCGCGGCGCTCGATCATGCCGGCGAACTCTCCGTCGGTCTTGCCGACCCAGAGGCCCTTCTGAACGGCCGTCCAGTGGATCGGCGCGGCCGTCCGCGACGCGGCGGATCGTGCGGCAGATCGGGGTGCGGGCGCATCGTGGCGCGTCATCGTCATTGTCAGGCTCTCCAGAACGTCTTCGGCCGGGGGTGCCAGAACACTCAAAGTTGGTGGGGTGAATTGCTGTGCACTGAGTCTGCTCCTCTGTGCCGACACTGTCGAGGGCTTGTGCCCAACTCCAAGGTGAATTACAGGGTGTGACCTCATTGGGGAAAACTCCCGTGGATGTGTGGGCGGCCCCGATACCGTCGACCCACCGCCAGATGGCGGACGCAAGATCATTCGCAGTCTTGCCTAAATGAACAGGCAGACACAGACCATGAAGAAAGTTTTGCAGGACCTCCCGAACCAACGGCGCCGGAGTCTCGCTGTAGCGGGCTTGTTCATTTCCGCCGCCATGGGGAGCGCTCTCTTCGTCGCAGCACCGGCACACGCCGCGACTGTCTGCAACCCGGACACGTGGAGGTTCGAGGTGCGTGAGGCGGGCGCAGGGATCGGGGATCTCAGGATCAACACGAACGTCTGCATGAACGGCAAGACGATGACGTCTTCGACGTCGTCGGTGACGTGGACGCCGAGTCCCTTGGGCGGTGTGACCGGGTGGGTGTTCAGCAGCTTGGGAACCAGCCGAGTCGCGACGGGTTCTAACTATGCCTCCTGGGTCAGCAACGGAGTCTTCAAGCTGTGCGTGCCGACCCAGATCTCACCGTTGTGCTCGTACGGAGAGCAGTTCAGGGCCACCTACAACGGATATGCGTCCAGCTTCGTCGGTCCGATCCCGACTCCATCGATCAAGTGCACTAATTCCTACTGCAGCAACAAGATGACGTTTGTCTTCAAGGCGAAGGAGCAATAGTGGCAACGACGACGGATAGTGTTCGAATGATGAGAAGCGCCCGGCCCGTCAAGCAGTGGATCTTCTTGGGTGCTCTGGTTGCCGGGCTGGGCGGAGCGGGCGTCGGCTACCTCCTCGACCAGCCCAATTCGTGGTGGTGGTTCGCCATCGGGGCGGCGTCGGTGCTGATCTATGCGGCGGTGCGTTCTCTGCCCGTGTGGCGAGCGCGTCGGCGAGGGATCGAGCCCGCTGACTCGCCGCACGACGTCGGTGGTGCGACGTAACCTTCCAGTCGGGCACGACACGCCGAAACCACTACATGTAGGGGAATGACATCCGTGTCATTCCCGTTATATAGTGAGACACCCCAGCAAGGGTTGGGGTTCATCTAGAAGACGCAAAGGAGGTCCGATATGGAGAACGAAGACACTGTCGGCGGTTACGCAGTTCCCGTCGACCCGATGGATCTTCTGCAGTGCGACTCCTGCCAGTAGGCAGTTCGCCCTCGCTTTAACCAGC
>CALRZA010000047.1:0-9396 GCA_943372535.1 Auritidibacter sp. Marseille-P8566 | reverse complement strand
CGACGGGGGGAATCGTGCGGCCGCCGGCGTCGTCGAGGGCGGTCAGGCGCTCGCGCAGTCCGGTGATCCACTCCTGCTGCACCCGCGCACCTCGCAGCTCGACGAGCTCATCGCGGATCGCCCGGTAGCTGTCCGAGGCGGGGTTCGTCGCCGCGACGGTGACCACCAGCCACCCGCCGACGACCAGGGCGGCGAGGAGGAGCGCGACGAGGAGCGCGGCGACCGGCTGATCCTCACCGAACCAGAGCTGAGCCCCCCACGCGATACCGAACCCCAGCCCGACGATCGCGAGAGCCGCGAGCGGCACGACCCACGCGACCGGATGCAGCCTCACGACGGTGCGGTTGCCGCGAGCGAGCCGCCGGTAGTCGAACCGCGCGGTGCCGATGTCGGCGAACTGGAGCGAGAGGGCGAGAAGCCACACGGCGAGGCCGATGAGGGACAGCATCCACGGGAGATCCACGCGTCGAGACTACCGCTCGGTCGGGCTATTCGACCTTCTGAGCGACCGGGGTGCGCGTCACGGCGGCGCTGACCACGGCGGCGACCAGACAGAGCCCCGCGGCCCCGAACCAGGCGAGCGTGTACTCCCCTGTCGTGTCGCGCACGAGACCCGCGGCGGTCGCGGCGATCGCCGCGCCGACCATGTGGGCGGCGAAGACCCAGCCGAAGACGATCGGCCCGTCGGCGCCGAAGAGCTCGCGGCACAGCGCCACGGTGGGAGGCACCGTCGCGACCCAGTCGAGGCCGTAGATGACAACGAAGATGATGATGGGCGGCTGGACCGTCGCGCTCAGGAGGGCGGGAAGCACGAGCAGGCTCACGCCGCGGAAGCCGTAGTAGATCGCGAGGAGGATGCGCGGGTTCACCCGGTCGGTGAGCCAGCCCGAGGCGATCGTGCCGGCGATGTCGAAGATGCCGATGACCGCGAGTAGCCCGGCGGCCGACGTCTCCGCCATGCCGACATCCTGCGCCCCGGGGATGAAGTGGGTGCCGATGAGTCCGTTGGTGGTCGCCCCGCAGATCGCGAACCCGGCGACGAGAGCCCAGAACGTGCGTACCCGCGCCGCCCGGGCGAGCGTGCCGAGGGCCGCCGCGACGACCGGGGCACGACTCGGGGCGGGCGGGGTCCAGTCGTCCGGAGCACCATAGGGACGCAGCCCGAGGTCGGCCGGGGTGTTGCGCAGAAAGAGCAGCACGAGCGGCACCACCGCCAGCGCGGCCGCCGCGACCAGCAGGGTCGCCTGCCGCCAGCCCTGCTCGGCGACGAGCACGGCGACGATCGGCAGGAAGATCAGCTGACCCGTCGCGGTGCCTGCGCTGAGGATGCCCACGACGAGCCCTCGGCGTTGCACGAACCACCGCTCCGCCACGGTCGCCGCGAACACGAGCGCCATCGAGCCCGTGCCGAGGCCGACCATGACGCCCCAGGTGAGCACGAGCATCCACGGCGCGGTCGCGAAGACGCTCACCGCCGCCCCGAGGGCGATGAGCACGAGGGCCGCGGTCGTCACCCGGCGCAGCCCGAATCGCGCCATGAGCGCGGC
The DNA here is from genome assembly GCA_943372535.1 of Auritidibacter sp. Marseille-P8566. Taxonomy (GTDB): domain Bacteria; phylum Actinomycetota; class Actinomycetes; order Actinomycetales; family Microbacteriaceae; genus Rhodoglobus. The sequence continues at coordinate 7,849 of CALRZA010000047.1, read as the reverse complement.
GGCGAACGGTGCCGTGAGTCCGAACAGGATCAGGTTGACCGTGATGGCGAGCGAGAGCTCGGTGCGCGTCCAGCCGAACTCCTGCTCGAGCGGCAGGATCAGCACACTCGGCGCGGCGCGGAAGGCGGCCGCTCCGAGCAGCGCGAGGAACGCGACCGCCGCGACGATCCACGCGGGGTGGATGCGGGAGCGGATCACGACGGAGCGTCGATGCGCCCGACCGCGGCGAAGGTGTTGGCGGCGACGACCCGGCTCGCGAAGGCGACCAGAACGGTGCGCGAGGCGGGCGAGAAGACGTGCTCGAGGCGCTCATCGAGCTCGGCGGGCACCGTGCGCGGGTCGCGCCCGATCGCGTGGCCCCAATCGATGAGCAACTGCTCGGCCTCGGTCACCTGGGGCGCGTCGGGGTCATCGCCGCCCGCGAGCAGCGAGTCGCGCGAGGCCCGGGCAAGGGCTCCCCCGAACCCCTGCGAGACCGCGTGGCCGAACAGCGCGACCGCGCGGTCGCCGATGAGGGGGGCGAGCTCATCGCGCAGGCCATCGAGTTCGACGGCGTCGTGCGAGGTGACCGGCAGGAACGTCATGGCAACAGGGTAGTGGCGCGTGCGACCCCGCGCTCAGAACACCTTGCCGGGATTGAGGATGCCGAGCGGGTCGAAGACGGCCTTCACCTGCCGTTGCAGGTCGAGCTGGTCGTCGCCGAGTTCATCGCGCAGCCAGCGCCGCTTGAGCAGCCCCACGCCGTGCTCTCCCGTGAGCGTGCCGCCGAGTCGCAGCGCGGCGAGAAACAGCTCGTCGGCCGCCGACCAAACGTTCTCGGGCACCTCGGCGCCGTCGTAGACGAAGTTGGGGTGCAGGTTGCCGTCGCCGGCGTGCGCGACGGTGGGGATCACGAGCCCGTACTTCGCCTCGATGTCGCCGATCGCCGAGAACATCGCCGGAAGCTGGCTGCGCGGCACGCACACGTCCTCGATGAGCACCGACCCTTGCGCTGCCATCGCGCCATGGAACGAGCGGCGGATGCCGAACAGGCGGTCCGCCTCCGCCGGGTCGCTCGACAACTCGGCCCGGCCGCCCAGCGATGTGATCGAGGCGAGTGCCGCATGGGCTTCGGCCGCCGCCCCCGGTCCGTCGAACTGGATGATCAGCTGTGATCCCCCGGGGTGGCCGAGGCCGAGATGATCGGAGATCGCCGCCATCGCGGTGTCGCCGATGAGCTCCATGATCGCCGGGTGCAGCCCCGACGCGGTGATCACGGACGACGCGCGCGCGGCCGCCTCGACGGTCGCGAACGACGCGCTGAGCACGAAGACGTCACCGGTCACGAGCGGGCGCAGCTTGACGGTCGCCTCGACGATCACCCCGAGCGTGCCCTCCGAGCCGATCATGAGGGAGGTGAAGTCGAGCCCGGTCACGCCCTTGACCGTGCGATGGCCGAGTTCGATGAGGCGCCCGTCGGCAAGAACGACCCTGAGTCCCAGAACCGACTCGCGCGTCACGCCGTACTTCGCGCAGAGCAGGCCGCCGGCGTTCGTGGCGATGTTGCCGCCCACGGTCGAGATCGCCCGGCTCGCGGGATCCGGGGTGAACCAGAGCCCGTGAGGCTCCAGCAGCTCGTTGAGTCGGCCGTTGAGAATGCCCGGCTGCACGACCGCGAGCTCGTCATCGACGGCGACCTCGAGCAGCTGGTCCAGGGCCAGGGTGGAGAGCACGATCTCGCCCGTGCTCGCGATCGCGCCGCCCGCGAGCCCCGTGCCCGCTCCGCGGGTGACGACCGGGGTGCGCGTCGCGGTCGCGATGCGCATGACGTCCTGCACCTGCTCGATGGAGCGGGCCGTGACGACCGCGAGCGGGGGCTGCGGCGATTCGTGACCGGAGCGGTCGGACCTCGCGGCGGCGAGGTCCGCGGCGTCGAACGACACGGCATCCCCGAGCCGGTCGGTGAGCATCGCGACGACATCGGTCATCCGATCATCGTAGAGGCGTCGAGTGGTGTCCGAATCCCGCTAGTGGTCGAGCCCGCACCGTGACACGCTGGAGCCGTGCACGCCACCGATCCCCGCTTCGCCGAACGCTACCGAGCGCTCGCGTCGCGCGACTCCCGCTTCGACGGCCAGTTCATCGCGGGCGTGCACTCGACAGGCATCTACTGCCGCCCGAGTTGCCCCGCGATGACGCCGCTGGCGCGCAACGTGAGCTTCTACCGCACCGCAGCCGCTGCGCACGAGGCGGGCTTGCGAGCCTGCAAGCGATGCCAGCCAGATGCGGTGCCCGGCTCGCCGGAGTGGAACCTCAGCGACGATCTCGCCTCGCGGGCCATGCGCCTGATCGGCGACGGGGTCGTCGAGCGGGAGGGCGTCACCGGACTCGCGAGTCGGCTCGGCTACACGCCCCGCCACCTCACGCGCGTGCTCGGCACCGAGCTCGGGGCCGGGCCGCTCGCCCTCGCGCGAGCGCACCGCGCCCAGAACGCGCGCACTCTGCTCGCGTCGACCGACCTCTCCGTCGCCGAGATCGCCTTCGCCGCGGGGTTCTCGAGCATCCGCCAGTTCAACGACACGATCCGGGCGGTCTACGAGGTGACGCCGTCGCAGCTGCGGTCGCTGGCCCGCCGAGGACGCCCGCAGACTCCGACCGACGGCGCCACGGGCATCACCCTGCGACTGCCGGCGCGCGCGCCGTTCGACGGAGCAGGGCTGCTGCGGTTCTTCGCCGATCATGCGGTGCCGGGGCTCGAGTCGGGCGACGAGACCGTCTTCGAACGGTCGCTGCGCCTCGAGCACGGCAGCGCCCGCCTGCGGGTGACTCTCGACGACGACCCCGGCAACGCTCCCGGAATCGTGTGCGCGGCCGAGCTCGAGTCGGTGCGCGACCTGAGCACCCTCGTGGCCCGGGTGCGGCGGCTGTTCGACCTCGACGCCGACTCGACGGCGATCGACGCCGCGCTGGCGGCCGACCCTGCGCTCGCCCCGCTCGTGCGGGCCCGACCCGGGCTGCGCCTGCCCGGCTCCGTCGACGCCGAGGAAGCCCTCTTCCGCACCCTCGTAGGTCAGCAGATCTCGGTGCCGGCGGCGCGCACGGTGCTCGGCACCCTCGTGCGCGAGCTCGGCAGCGACGGCCAGTTCCCTACGGCCGCGACGATCGCGCAGCTCGGGGAGGGCGTCATCCGCGGTCCGTCGCGTCGGGTCGCGACGATCCTGGGCACCGCCCGGGCGATCGCCGACGGCGACCTCGTGCTCGACATCGGGATGCCCACCGACGAGTTCCGCGCCCGTCTCGAAGCTCTGCCGGGCATCGGCCCGTGGACCAGCGGCTATCTCGCGATGCGCGTGCTCGGCAACCCCGACATCCTGCTCACCAACGACCTCGTCGTGCGGCAGAGCGCTCAGGCGCTCGGCCTGCCCTCCGACGAGAAGGGTCTCGCGACCCGCGGAGCGAGCTGGGCCCCGTGGCGCACGTACGCGAATCTGCATCTCTGGCAAGCCCGTCCGGTGGCGACGCCGCGCGGTTAGCATCGGGGAATGAGCCCCGAACAGAGACCGGCCTACGACAGCGACCCCGACGAGTCCGAGGCCGAGCGGGTGCAGCGCAACTGGGCCGAGATCCTGCAGGAGCTGCGGGTCATCCAGACCGGATCGCAGATCCTCACCGGATTCCTGCTCACTCTCGCCTTCCAGCCTCGGTTCGCCGATCTCGAGCCCGGTCAGCAGGTGCTCTACCTCGCCCTGGTCACGCTTGCCGCGCTGACGACGATCCTGGGACTCGCCCCGGTCAGCCTGCACCGCACGCTGTTCCGTCAGGGCGCCAAGGAGGTCATCGTGCGGGTCGCCGATGTCGTGCTCAAGGTCACGCTGGCCGCCGTGGGCCTCACGCTCACGGGCACGGTCGCCCTGATCTTCGATGTGGTCGTCGGACGCTCGGCGGCGCTCACGGCGACGGGAATCGCCCTGCTCGTGATCCTGATGGCGTGGATCCTCATCCCCACGACCGCGTTGCGCCGTGTCCGGGACTGACCCGGCCCCGACGATCCGCGGGCTCTCGCAGGAGGCGTTCGCGGCGATGGTGCTGCGGGTGCGCCACGGCTTCGTGCGTCACCGCGGGCTGGATGCCGGCTCGGCCCTGGCCTTCTCTGCGTCACTGACGATCTTCCCGGCCCTGCTCACCGTCGTGTCGGCCCTCGCCCTGCTCAACGGCTCCGGGCGCGCGACCGAACTGCTGCTGTCCGTGGTCGACGAGTTCGCGACCGACGACACCGTCGAGACGTTCCGCGAGCCTCTCGAGCAGCTGCTGACCCTGCCCAATGCCGCGGTCGCCCTCGGGGTCGGGCTCGTGCTCGCTCTGTGGACGATCTCGGGGTACGCCACCGCCGCCGGGCGCGCGATCAACCATGCCTACGAGGTGCTCGAGGGCCGCCCGGCGGTGGTGCTCCGGCTGCGGATGCTGGTCTTCGCCCTCGCCCTGCTGCCGGTGCTCGCCGCGATCACGGCGCTGCTGCTCTCCACCCCGCGCGTCGTCGGCACGATCGGCGCGACCATCGGGATCGGCGAGCCGTGGCTGTCGCTGTGGATCCTCGGGCGCTGGCCGATCATCGTCGTGCTGTTCGGGGCCGTCGTCGCCTCGATCTACTCGGTGACGCCGAACCTGCGGCACCCGAAGCTGCGCTGGGTGAGCCTCGGCGCGACCTTCACCGTCGTGGTCTGGCTCAGCGCGACCGCTCTGTTCGCGCTCTATGTCTCGACCGTGGCGCAATACGACCGGGTCTACGGCTGGCTCGGCGGCGGGCTCGTGCTGCTGCTCTGGCTGTGGATCTCGAACCTCGTGCTCGTGCTCGGAGCCGAGGTGGATGCCGAGCTCGTGCGCGCGCGTCAGCTCAACGCCGGCATCGCCGCCGAGGAGTCGATCCCGCTGCCGGCCCGCGACACCCGGCGCACGCTCGTGCTCGCGCAGCAGCGCGCCGACGACATCGCCCGCTCCCGTGCCATCCGCGAGCAGGCGGCCCGCCAGATCGCCGGTGACGCGCCCTAAGCGCTCGCCTTCTTGCCCGCGGGCTTCTTCTTCGCGGGTGCGGCCTTCGCGGCCGCTCGGTTGTTCTCGACGCTGCGCCGCAGGGCCTCCATGAGGTCGAGGACCTCTCCCCCGTCGTCGCCGCTGTCGGCGGCATCCCCGAAGGTCTGAGCCGTGTCGACGGCGTCGCCCTGATCGAGTTTCGCCTCGATGAGCTCGCGCAGCTGCTCCTGGTAGTCATCGGTGAAGCGCTCGGGCGCGAAGTCGGATTCGAAGCTCTTCACGAGCGCGGCCGACATCTCGAGCTCCTTCGCCGTGACCGTGACCTTCTCGTCGAGGGCGGGGAACTGCGCCTCGCGCACCTCGTCATCCCAGAGCAACGACTGCAGCATGAGCACGTCGCCGCGCACGCGCAGGGCGCCCAAGCGCGTCTTCTGGCGCAGGGCGAACTTCACGATGGCGGTGCGGTCGGTCTCCTCGAGGGTGCGACGCAACAGGGCGTAGGCCTTGACCGACGCGGAGTCGGGCTCGAGATAGTAGCTCTTCTCGAACATGATCGGGTCGACCTGGTCGCTCGGCACGAACTCGACGACGTCGATCTCTCGGCTGCGCTCGGCGGGCAGCGTCTTCATGTCGTCGTCGGTGAGGATCACCGTGCGTTCGCCGTCGTCGAAGGCCTTCGCGATGTTGGCGTATTCGACGACCTTGCCGCAGATCTCGCACTTGCGCTGGTAGCGGATGCGCCCGCCATCCTCGTCGTGCACCTGGTGCAGCGAGACATCGTGGTCCTCGGTCGCGCCGTAGACCTTGACGGGCACGTTGACGAGCCCGAAGGTGATGGCGCCCTTCCAGATCGATCTCACCGGTGGTCTCCTTGCCGTTGCGATGTTGACGAGATGAACATTCCGACCTAGTACACACCCCCGGGGCTGGTCATGTCACCCCACCCGCCGCGATGATGGTCAGATGGCCGGATCCGAGCAGCTCGTCACGATCGACGGCCATCGGCTCAAGCTCACGAGTCTCGACAAGGTGCTCTACCCCGAGACCGGCACGACCAAGGCCGACGTGCTCGACTACTACGCCCGCATCGCGCCCGCCCTCATCGCCCACGCCGCCAATCGCCCGGCCACCCGCAAGCGCTGGGTGAACGGCGTCGGCACAGCCGACGAGCCGGGCGAGATGTTCTTCCAGAAGAACATCGACGAGCGCTCGACCCCGCAGTGGGTGCTGCGGCGCGACCTGCAGCACTCCGATCACGTCAACACCTACCCGCTCGTCAACGACCTCGCGACGCTCATGTGGCTCGGGCAGATCGCCGCCCTCGAGATCCACGTGCCGCAGTGGCAGTTCGGCCGCACCGGGGTTCGCAAGAACCCCGACCGGCTCGTGCTCGACCTCGATCCCGGGCCCGGCGCGACGCTCGTGGAGTGCGCTGAGGTCGCGCGCCTCGCGCGCGCGATCCTCACGGGCATGGGCCTCGACCCGCTGCCCGGCACGAGCGGGAGCAAGGGCCTCCACCTGTACTGCGCTATCGACGGCACACAGACCAGCGAGGAGGTCTCGGAGGTCGCGCACGAGCTCGCCCGGGCGCTCGAGGCCGACCACCCCGACCTCATCGTCAGCGATATGAAGAAGACCCTGCGCGAGGGCAAGGTGCTCGTCGACTGGAGCCAGAACAGCGGCGCCAAGACGACCATCGCGCCCTACTCCTTGCGCGGGCGGTCTCGACCGATGGTCGCCGCCCCGCGCACCTGGCGCGAGCTCGCGAGCCCGTTGCTGGCCCAACTCGACTACCGCGAGGTGCTGAAACGCTTCGAGAAGCGCGGTGACCTGCTCGCCGATCTCACGCTCGGTCATCTGGCCTCGCTCGAACCGACTCCCGAGCGCATGGCCGGGTTCACGCCCAAGGCGCCCGAACCGGGCGGCCCGGATGACCGGCTCGCCGCCTACCGCTCGATGCGCGACGGCGCCCTCACCCCGGAGCCCGTGCCCGACGAGGCCCCGCTGACGTCGACCGGCAACTCCTTCGTGATCCAGGAGCACCACGCGTCGCGACTGCACTACGACTTCCGGCTCGAGCACGACGGGGTGCTCGTGAGCTGGGCGATCCCCAAGGGCGTGCCGACCGACATCGCGCAGAACCACCTCGCCGTGCAGACGGAGGACCACCCCCTTGCGTACGGGGCGTTCGAGGGCGAGATCCCCGCCGGGCAGTACGGCGCCGGCACCGTGACGATCTGGGATCGCGGCACCTACGAGCTCGAGAAGTGGCGCGACGACAAGGAGGTCATCGCGACCCTCCACGGCGAGAAGCACGGCTCGAACCGGTACGCCCTCATCCGCACCGGCGGTCGCGGGGGCGACGACAACACGTGGCTCATCCACCTCATGAAGCCCGTCGGCGAGCAGCCGGTGCGGCACGCGAAGGCCGACTCCCGACGCCGGGTCATCGGCGGGCGTCGGCCCGTGCGCCGCGATGACGACGGCCCGCCTGCGGCGATGCTCGCGAGTCCGGGCACGGTCGGCGAGCTCGGCGATGCCGCCGCGTGGGCCTTCGAGATGAAGTGGGACGGCATCCGCGCGATCGCCGTGATCCGCAACGGGGTCGTGAGCCTCACGAGTCGCAACGGGGTCGACCTCACCCCGACCTATCCCGAGCTCGCGGAGCTGGCTGAGGCGGTCGGCGACGACGCGATCGTCGACGGCGAGATCGTCGCCCTCGGCCCGCGCGGCCGCCCCGACTTCGGACGGCTGCAGGAGCGGATGAACCTGCGCAAGCCTGCGGAGGTCGCTCGCGCTCAGGCCCAGACCCCGGTCTACTTCTACGCCTTCGACCTGCTCG
>CALRZA010000046.1:0-9455 GCA_943372535.1 Auritidibacter sp. Marseille-P8566 | reverse complement strand
GAAGACACCCTGAGCGCCCGCGTACGCGAGGATCAGCGGAGCCGACGGCTCCTTCTTGAAGATGTTGACGAGCGCGAGCACGAAGCCGATCAGGCCGGCGACGATCCAGAGGAACGGCAGCGCCGGAGCGGTCAGCCATCCCACGGTCGCACCGACGAGGAGGATCGCGAAGGCGCCGACGGTCTTGGCGATCGTGTCCTCGACCGTCATCACCTCGCCCTCGACCGGAGCGGCCGGGCGGTTGTAGATCTCATCGAGCTGCTGCGCGCTGATGTCCTGTGCAGCCGACACGCTGCCCTGCGTGAATGCCGGGATCCGCGAGTACGCGGGGTTGTTCATGGCCATGAGTCCTCTTTCGGGGAAGGTGGTGTTATCTCAAAACTAGCCGGTTTTGCTGGGAGATCGCAGAAGTTCTCGGGGGCTCGGGCGCGAGGCGATCACCCTCGCGAGCCAGGCCGAGGCGACGAAGACGGACAGGCTGATGACCAGCGCCAGCGGCATCCCCGAGTATTCGGAGACGAAGGGCGGCAGCACGAGACTCGTCGCGAGCGGGAACAGCACGGTGATGTAGCTGCGCAACGGGCGGTGTCGCACGACGAGCCACGCGAGGTAGGGCACCAGCAGCGTCCAGACCCACTGCGGGCCGGCGACGAACAGCCACGTCTGCGCGGTCGCGGGCAGCACGACGAGCACGCGCCGCCAGCCCTGCGCCGGAAGGATCGACCAGCCGACGGCGTGCACGACGGTGCCGGCGGCGAGGAAGTTGAGGGCGTAGGTGTTGGAGCCCTGCACGGCCGCCGCGCCCGCGACGATGAGCAGCAGGCCGAGCCAGAGGCGATCCTCGTAGGTGCCCCAGCGCAGCGGGAGCGCCCGGGTCGGTTCGATGAAGTGGGGCTCTGGCCTAGAGGACTCTGATCTAGAGGACACTGACGAGCCACCACGCGACCACGAGGGCGACCAGCACCAGCCAGACGTAACCGAAGGCGATCGCGACGCGCGCGAGGCCGATGCCGCGCTCGCCGGTCTGCCCGATCTGACGAACAGCGAGGTGGCCGAACACGAGCGCGAGCGGGCTCAGGATGACGGCGAGCACGAGCGAGAAGATCGCGACGATGTTCACGCGCGCCTCACCCGGGTCGGTCGGCCGGATCGCGCCCGGAACCGCGGGCGCGCCACAGTAGACGCAGAACTTCCAGTCGGGTTGAAGTTCCGCCGAGCACGAATCGCACGCGGGCATACGGGAATGGTACTGGCCGTAGCCTTGACGGGTGACCTCCGTGACCCGACCCCTCGTGATCGCCCACCGTGGCGCGAGCGGCTACCGTCCGGAGCACACCCGGGCCGCCTACGAGCTGGGCTTCCGGCTCGGCGCCGATGCCGTCGAACCCGACATCGTCGCCACCAAGGACGGCGTGCTCGTGCTGCGCCACGAGAACGAGATCTCGGGCACCACCGACGTCGCCCAGCATCCCGAGTTCGCCGACCGCCGCAGCACCAAGCGCATCGACGGCGCGCGCCTGACGGGGTGGTTCACCGAGGACTTCACGTGGGACGAGCTGCGCACCCTGCGCGCGATCGAGAGGCTGCCGTCGATCCGGCAGGCGGGCGCGTCGTTCGACGGGGCCGGCGGCATCCTGCGTCTGAGCGACCTCGTCGGGATCATCGACGCCGCCTCGGAAGCCCAGCAGCGCGACCTCATCATGGTCGCCGAGATCAAACACGCGACCTACTTCGAGTCGATCGGCCTGCCGCTCGATGAGCTTCTCGCGGCCGAGCTCTCCGGCTGGGCGACGAGCGAGAACCTCATCGTCGAGGCGTTCGAGCAGACGGTGCTCGAGAAGACCCGCGCTCGCGGCATCCCCGGTCGCCTCGTCTATCTCGTCGAGGAGTCGGGCTCACCCGCCGACCTCGTCGCGCAGTTCGGTCGTCAGGCCCTGCCCTACTCGGCGCACGTGACCAATGCGGGCCTCGCCCGGCTGGCCGCCGCAGGCATCGACGGGGTGAGCGTGAACAAGAGCATGCTGATCGAGCGGGATGCCGCGGGCCACGCGATCGGCGTCACCGACCTCGTCGAGCGCGCTCACGCCGCCGGACTCGAGGTCTACACGTGGACCCTTCGGGCGGAGAACAAGTTCCTGACCGCGAACCTGCGGCGCGGCTCGTCCCCCCGCGACTTCGGCGACTGGCGCACCGAGTTTCGCCTCATCCTCAGCACGGGCCTCGATGGGGTCTTCGCCGACCAGCCCGACCTCGTGTTCGAGGCGCTCGCCGACTGAGGGCGCGGGCGGCGCCGTCGGGGGCGGCGCATAGAATCGTCGGGCGATGACCTACCTGGTGGAGCCCTTCGATCACGCCGACTCCCGCGGGGGCGGCGCCTTCGACGACGCGTTGCTCGCCGGGCTCAACCCGCAGCAGCGTGAGGCGGTCGAGTACCGCGGCCCGAGCCTGCTGATCGTCGCCGGCGCCGGCTCCGGCAAGACGAGCGTGCTCACCCGTCGCATCGCGGGGCTCCTGCAGACCCGCGAGGCATGGCCGAGCCAGATCCTCGCGATCACCTTCACCAACAAGGCCGCCGCCGAGATGCGCGAGCGGGTCGCGGCGTTGGTCGGCGGGCAGGCCGAGGGCATGTGGATCTCGACGTTCCACTCGGCGTGCGTGCGCATCCTGCGCCGTCAGGCCGAGGCGATGGGCATGCGTCAGTCGTTCACGATCTACGACACCCAGGACTCCCGCGCGCTGATGAAGCGCATCATCAAGGAGCTGGATGCCGACACCCTCGGCTTCACCGCCGGCGGCGCGCTCAACCGCATCTCGAAGCTCAAGAACGAGCTCACCGATGTCGAGGCGTTCGGCCGCACCGCCAACCTCTCCGACCCGAAGGAGGCGGTGCTGCTCGAGATCTTCCGGCAGTACTCGGCGAGCCTCAAGCGAGCCAACGCCCTCGACTTCGACGACATCATCTCGGAGACGGTCTACCTGTTCCGGGCGTTTCCCGAGGTGGCAGCGCTCTACCAGCGGCGCTTCCGCCACGTGCTCGTCGACGAGTACCAGGACACCAACCACGCCCAGTACTCGCTGATCCGCGAGCTCGTGCGGCCGGTGAAGCCGCAGCACGTGCCAGCCGACACCCGCATGGCGCTCGAGCCCGGCGGCGGCATCCCGGGCGCGAGCCTGACGGTCGTCGGCGACAGCGACCAGTCGATCTACGCGTTCCGCGGGGCCGACATCCGCAACATCGTCGAGTTCGAGCGCGACTTCCCGCACTCGCGCGTGATCCTGCTCGAGCAGAACTACCGCTCGACGCAGAACATCCTCGACGCCGCCAACTCGGTCATCAGCAACAACTTCGACCGCAAGGCGAAGAACCTGTTCACGGTCGTCGGCACCGGCGAGAAGATCGTCGGCTACACGGGCTACTCCGGGCACGACGAGGCACAGTTCGTCGCCGACGAGATCGAGACGCTGCGCTCGGGCGGGCACAGCCTCAACGACATCGCCGTGTTCGTGCGCACCAACTCGCAGACCCGACCGCTCGAAGAGATCTTCATCCGATCGGCGATCCCCTATCGCATCCCCGGCGGCACCAAGTTCTACGAGCGCGCCGAGATCAAGGATGCGATGGCCTACCTCATCCAGGTCGCCAACCCCGACGACGACCTGGCCTTGCGGCGCATCATGAACGTGCCCAAGCGCGGCATCGGTCCCGCCACCGAGTCGGCGCTCCAAGCGCACGCGGACCGCATGGGCATGCCGCTGCGCGAAGCCCTGTTGGATGCCGGCCAGCTCGGTCTCGGACCCAAGGTCACCGCAGCCATCGTCGAGCTCGGCACCCTTCTCGACGAGGTCGGGTCGACCGTGGCGACGGCCGCGCCCGCGGACATCCTGACCGCCCTCCTCATGCGCACCGGGTACCACGAGTCGCTCAAGAAGTCGGGCGACCCGCAAGACGAGGCCCGGGCCGAGAACCTCGAAGAGCTCGTGTCGCAGGCGAAGGAGTTCCGCGTCACGCAGCCCGAGGGCACGCTGATCGACTTCCTCACCGGGGTCGCGCTGTTCGCGGCGGCCGACGAGATCGACGACCACGACGGGTCGGTCTCGATCATGACCCTGCACACGGCCAAGGGTCTCGAGTACGACGCGGTGTTCCTCACCGGCATCGAGGAGGACCTCCTGCCGCACCGCATGTCGAACAACGAGGTCGGCGGCATCGCCGAGGAGCGTCGTCTGTTCTACGTGGGCATCACGCGGGCCCGCAAGCGCCTGTACCTCTCGCTCGCGGCGTCGCGCGCGAGCTTCGGTGACGTGACGATCGCGATGCCGAGCCGGTTCCTCCAGGAGATCCCCGGCGAGCTCATCGAGTGGCGGCAGTCGCCGGGCATGACGAACTCCCGCGGCGGCACGCGTCCGCGCGCGCTCAACGGCCGCAGCTCGACCGAGCGCTTCAGCTACAGCAACTCGCTTCCTCCGGCACCGAGAGCCAAGACCGAGTGGACGAGCGCGGTGACGGGCGCGGTGCGCGACAACGGCGACCTGACGCTCGCAGCGGGCGACCGCATCCGCCACACCGACTTCGGCGACGGGCGGGTGACCGCTGTCACCGGCGTCGGCCCCAAGTCGGTCGCTGAGGTGCAGTTCGACACCGCCGGCCGCAAGCGCCTGCTCATCAAGATCGCGCCCATTGAGAAGCTCTAGCGGCGCGGGAAGCGAGGAGCAGAGGGCGCGAACCACCGTCCCGCGCCTGCGCCTGCCCGACACTCACGACGAGCTCGTCGCCCGGCTGCGGGAGATCCGCGAGGAGCTCGAGCTGCCGACGTCGTTCCCCGCGGAAGTCGAAGCCGAGGCGCGCGCCGCCGTCGCCTCGCCGCCCGACGTGGACCTGACGAGCATCCCGTTCATCACCATCGATCCGCCCACGTCGACCGACCTCGATCAGGCCTTGCACCTCGAGCGCGACGGCGACGGATACCGCGTGCGCTACGCGATCGCCGACGTGCCCGCCTTCGTCGAGCCCGGGGGAGCGATCGACGCCGAGGCGCGCGAGCGCGGGCAGACCCTCTACGCCCCCGACGGCCGCATCCCGCTGCATCCGACCGCCCTGAGCGAGGATGCCGCCTCGCTGCTCGCCGACGTCGACCGGCCCGCCTTCGTCTGGACCTTCACCCTCGACGCGAGCGGCGCGGTGAGCGACACCGTTCTCGTGCGGGCCCTCGTGCGCAGCCGCCGCAAGGCGAGCTACCGCGATGCCCAGGCCGAAGTGGACGCAGGCACGGCCGACGACTCCCTTGCGCTGCTGCCCGAGATCGGCACCCTGCGGCTGGAGCAGGAGCGACGCCGCGGCGGCGCGAGCCTCGACCGCCCCGAGGAGGAGGTCGTCGTGGTCGACGGCCGCTACCGCCTCGAGCGGCGCTCGCCGATGCCGATCGAGTCGTTCAACGCCCAGCTCTCGCTCATGACCGGCATGGCTGCGGCCCGGATCATGCTCGACGGGGGCATCGGCATCCTGCGCACGATGCCCGCGCCCGACTCCGAGACGATCGCGAACTTCCGCGCCCAGGTGGCGGCCATCGGATGCCCGTGGCCCGACGATCAGCCCTACGGCGAGTACCTCCGCGCCCTCGACCGCGACGACCCGCGCGGCCTCGCCGTGCTGCACGCGGCGGGCGCGCTCTTCCGCGGAGCCGGCTACACCGCGTTCGACGGCGAGGCCCCGACCGAGACGGTGCAAGCCGCGATCGCCGCGCCCTACGCGCACGCGACCGCCCCGCTGCGTCGCCTCGTCGACCGCTTCGTGCTGGTCGCGTGCGAGGCCCTCGTCAACGGGCGCCCGGTGCCCGCGTGGGTGCGCGAGGCGCTGCCGACCCTGCCGAAGATCATGGGCCGATCCGACTCGGTCGCCTCGCGCCTCGATCGCGCGTCGATCGACGCGATCGAAGCCGCCCTGCTGCGCGATCGCGTCGGCGAGACGTTCGAGGTCACGGTGATCTCGGCCCGCGGTGACTCCGGCACCGTGCAGCTGACCGACCCGTTCATCGCGGCTCCGATCGAGGGGCCGGTGCGCGCGGGCGAGCGGATCACCGCGCGGCTCGTCGAGGCCGACATCGCGACCGGGGTGGTGCGCTTCGCTCCCGTGTAGCCCCGGCACGGGCATCCACCGAAAGATCGCCGCGAATTAATGCGGTCGATGGCCGCCCGGGGACAGGGCCGACGGGCAAGCGGAGTAGAGTTCTCCGTGGCCGAAGTATCTTGACGTCGAGTTATCTCCCGTCGTTCCTCGGCCCGATTCCACTGACACCGACGCGCGATTGAGAGAGCACGTGGATCTTTTCGAGTACCAGGCCCGGGACCTTTTCGAGTCCTACGGCGTTCCCGTTCTCGCCGGCATCATCGCCGACACTCCTGAGGAGGCGCGGGCGGCCGCGGAGAAGATCGGCGGCACCGTCGTCGTCAAGGCGCAGGTCAAGACCGGCGGTCGCGGCAAGGCCGGCGGCGTCAAGGTCGTGCACAACGCGGATGACGCGTTCACGGCCGCGCAGGCGATCCTCGGTCTCGACATCAAGGGCCACGTCGTCAAGCGCGTCATGGTCGCCGCGGGCGCCAAGATCGCGAAGGAGTACTACTTCTCGATCCTGCTCGACCGGGCCAACCGCTCCTACCTCTCGCTCTGCAGCGTCGAGGGCGGCATGGAGATCGAGGAGCTCGCGGTCGAGCGTCCCGAGGCCCTCGCCAAGGTCGAGGTGAACCCCGGCACCGGGATCGACCTCGCCAAGGCCACCGCGATCGCGACCGCCGGAGGCTTCGACGCCGAGACGGCCGCCAAGGTCGCTCCCGTGCTCGTGAAGCTCTACGAGGTCTACGCCGGGGAGGACGCGACGCTCGTCGAGGTCAATCCGCTCGTGCAGACCGAGGACGGCACCATCCTCGCCCTCGACGGCAAGGTCACCCTCGACGAGAACGCCGGCTTCCGTCACCCGGGCCACGAGGCCCTCGAAGACAAGGATGCCGCCGACCCGCTCGAGGCGAAGGCCAAGGCCAACGACCTCAACTACGTCAAGCTCGACGGCGAGGTCGGCATCATCGGCAATGGCGCGGGACTGGTCATGTCCACTCTCGACGTCGTCAGCTACGCGGGTGAGAAGCACGGCGGCGTGAAGCCGGCCAACTTCCTCGACATCGGCGGCGGGGCATCCGCGGAGGTCATGGCCAACGGCCTCGACGTGATCCTCGGCGACCCGCAGGTCAAGAGCGTCTTCGTCAACGTCTTCGGCGGCATCACTGCGTGCGACGCGGTCGCCAACGGCATCGTCAAGGCCCTCGAGATCCTCGGGGATGCCGCGACCAAGCCGCTCGTCGTGCGCCTCGACGGCAACAAGGTGGATGAGGGCCGCGCCATCCTCGCCGCCGCCGCGAACCCGCTCGTGACTCTGGCCGACTCCATGGACGACGGCGCCGACAAGGCCGCCGCGCTCGCGAACGCGAAGTAAGGAACTCAAGAATGTCGATCTTCCTCACCAAGGACTCCAAGGTCATCGTCCAGGGCATCACGGGCGGCGAGGGCACCAAGCACACCGCGCTCATGCTCAAGGCGGGCACCCAGGTCGTCGGCGGCGTCAACGCCCGCAAGGCCGGCACGACGGTCGAGCACGACGGCGGCGTGAGCCTGCCCGTGTTCGGCACGGTCGCCGAGGCGATGGCCGAGACCGGCGCCGACGTGTCGATCATCTTCGTGCCCCCGGCCTTCGCCAAGGACGCGATGATCGAGGCGATCGATGCGGCCATCCCGCTGCTCGTCGTCATCACCGAGGGCATCCCGGTGCAGGACACGGCCGAGGCCTGGGCGTACGCGACGTCGAAGGGCAACGCGACCCGCATCATCGGCCCGAACTGCCCCGGCATCATCACCCCGGGCGAGGCGCTCGTCGGCATCACGCCGGCGACGATCACCGGCAAGGGACCCATCGGCCTCGTCTCCAAGTCGGGCACGCTGACCTACCAGATGATGTACGAGCTGCGCGATCTCGGGTTCTCGACCGCGATCGGCATCGGCGGCGACCCGATCATCGGCACGACGCACATCGACGCCCTCCGCGCCTTCCAGGACGACCCGGAGACCGAGGCGATCGTCATGATCGGCGAGATCGGCGGCGACGCCGAGGAGCGCGCGGCCGACTTCATCCGCGAGTACGTGACCAAGCCGGTCGTCGGCTACGTCGCGGGCTTCACCGCCCCCGAGGGCAAGACGATGGGCCACGCCGGCGCGATCGTCTCCGCCGGTGCGGGCACCGCGCAGGGCAAGAAGGAGGCCCTCGAGGCCGCCGGGGTCAAGGTCGGCAAGACGCCGAGCGAGGCCGCCGCCCTCATGCGCGAGCTGCTCGCCGCGCGCTAGCCTCCCTCTCGATTGAGCGGCGGTTGCCCTGCGGGGCGGCCGCCGTTCGTCATGTCCGGGCAGAATGTCACCATGACCCGTCGCCTGCCCGTCGTCGCCGTTCTCGCCGCGGTGACGCTCGCCCTCACCGGTTGCCAGTTCCTGCCGAGCCCGGTCCCGCCGCAGCCGACGGTCGAGCTCACCGACGTCGAGGCGTTCTACACGCAGCAGCTCGACTGGCAGAGCTGCGGCAGCGACCAGTTCTGCGCGACCGCCCAGGCCCCGATCGACTGGGATGCCCCGGCCGACGGCGCGATCGAGCTCGCCCTGGTCAAGCAGCCGGCCAGCGGCACCGCGCAGGGATCCCTCCTGCTCAACCCCGGCGGCCCCGGTGGGTCGGGCTGGGACTACGTCTACTTCTCCGGGGCGAGCTCCGTCGGCGCCGAGGTCGCGGAGGTCTACGACGTGATCGGCTGGGACCCCCGCGGCGTCGGCCAGTCGACGCCCGTGACCTGCTACACCGACGATGCCGACAAGGATGAGCTGCTCTACGGCACCTTCGACAGCCCCTACGGCTCCGAGGAGTGGATCGCCGAGCTCACGACGGCGCAAGAGGATTTCGCCGCGGCATGCCTCCAGAACACCGGCGCCCTGCTCGGCCACCTCGATGCCGCGAGCAACGCGCGCGATATGGACATGCTGCGGGCCGTACTCGGTGACGACACCCTCAACTACCTCGGCTACTCCTACGGCACGTTCTTCGGAGCGGTCTACGCCGAGCTCTTCCCCGAGAATGTCGGCCGGCTCGTGCTCGATGGCGCCGTCGATCCGCTGCTGCCCAACCACGAGATGCTCGCCACGCAGATGGCCGGCTTCGACAGCGCCTTCCGCGCGTTCCTCGAGTGGTGCCTCGCGGGGGAGGGGTGCCCGTTCTCGGGAACCGTGGACGACGCGATCGGCCAGGCTCGCGGCATCCTCGAAGGCGTGGATGCCCGTGCCCTGGTCAACTCCGACGGCCGCGTGCTCGACTCCGCGACCCTCGGTACCGGCATCGCGCTGAACCTCTACTCGGAGGGCTACTGGCCCGACATGA
>CALRZA010000045.1:0-9461 GCA_943372535.1 Auritidibacter sp. Marseille-P8566 | reverse complement strand
CGGCCGTCGTGCTCGACGACCACTCCCGGTGGGCGCGGTCGGCGGCGGCCACGGCCTTCTCCACCTGGCCCGCGTCGAAGCTCTCGAACGTCGGACCGGTCTCACCGGTGAGGGGGTTGGTGACGGCGTAGGCCATGGGGAGCTCCTTTGCGTTCGGGGTGACCACCATCCTCCCGCGATCGGGCGGCGATGTCACCCTCGGTCGGGTCAGGCGGGGCAGCGCTCGCGCGGGATGCCGCTCGCCTGGCCATTGCCGACCGGCAAGTCGGCCTCGGAGGCGACCTGGATGTTGTGAACAAGCCCGTTGATGAGCGCGAAGGCGATCCAATGGCCGGCCCCGTCGGTGACGGAACCTTGAGACGACACCGAGCCGGTGTCGGAGACCTCGATGCCCGGATAGGCCGCCTGGAGTTGCGCGAGGCTGGATCCTAAGCCGATGCCCGCCTCGGTGAGCGGCGAGACGGCGAGGTCGTCGCCGCTCACCTGGAGCCCGGCGACGGAGTCGGGCGCGTTCTGTCCACCGAGCAGGAGGAGGTTGACGCTCGCGGTGCTCAGTGACGTGTAGTCCCCGACGCACAGCGGGTCCGTGTCGTCGGTCAGCGTCGGGAACAGCGCGCGGGTGGCGGCGCGGTCCGAGCCAAGGGTGGCGGGGCCGATCGACGTGAAGGTGATCGTCCAGGTGGTCGGGTCGGCGGCATCCGCCTCAGCAGTAGGGGTAGGCGTGGGAGTCGGCGTCGGGGATGCGGTCGAGCTCGCGGTGGCCGAGGGTGCAGCACTGGCCGACGGATCGGCCGGAGCGGGCTTGAGGAACAGGACGACCGCGACCACGGCGATCGCCACCACCAGCGCCATGACGACGATCCCGAGAACAAGGGGCGCCCGCGATCGAGTAGAGGTCGAGGGTCGATCGCTCATCGCGGCTCCATCCGGAAGAAGATGAGCCCGAGCCTATTGCGGGTCGACCTCAGCGAAGCCATTCTGGATGGCCAGCGCCAAAGCGACGCAGTGTTTGCAGAAGATCTGATGGTTCTTGGGGTTGCCAGCGCACTGCCACTCGAGACCGTCGGGGCCCGCGCTCAAGGTCGTTCTGCGGCGTTGCCCGGCGCCCTCGGCGATGGCCCCGCTCAGCCCGCCCACCCAGGCCTCGATGACAGCGGTCTCGACCGTGATGAACGTCACGCCGCCTCGGGTGAAGATCGCGGTGCCGTACCGGATGTTCGAGGGCAACGCCAACGTCTCGACGATGCCGGCGGGCAGGAGGTCGGCGACCGACGCGGCGGTCATGGTCGCCTCACTGTCGACAGTTCCTGGATCACCCCGGCACCGTATCGCGAACCACGGACGGCAGAGCAGTACAGCTCCCCCTCAACGACGAAAGCCGCCCCGAAGGGCGGCTTTCGTCGTTACGCGGAGACGGTGGGATTTGAACCCACGGAGGAGTTTAAACCCCTCTCCACCTTAGCAGGGTGGTGCACTAGGCCGAACTATGCGACGTCTCCAGAACCGACTGAAGCAATCATAGCCACAGTGCGCCGCCGGGCGAACCCGGCGGCATGGTCCTAGTTGTTGGCGATGGAGCAGGTGTAATCGCCCGCGGTCTGTCCGCGAACGCCCTCGACCACCGGCAGGCCGGAATTGTCGATCGGCGTCGCCGACGGGTCGGGCGCGACGACCGGAGCGTTCGGATCCACCTCGGACCCCTGACCGTCACCCGCAGCCGAGAGCACGAAGGGCTGGTCGGCGGCGACGAGCGCCATCAGCTCGGCGGCCTTCGACTCGAGGGGCTGCACCTTGCCCGCGTAGATGCCGGTGCCGCCGGTGCGACCGGGGTACTGCACGAAGGTCACGCGCTCGATCGGGATGTCCTTGAGGGCGAGCGCGATGGAGACGAGGGTCGGCACATCCGCGAAGCTGTTCGACAGGGTCATGCTGCTGATCGCGGCGTTCGCGAGGTCGTAGAGCTTGCCGTAGTCACCGAGGGTGTCGGAGCTCTGCAGGGTGCGCACGAGCGACGACAGGTAGACCTGCTGCGAGCTGATGCGCGTGAGGTCGGATCCGTCACCGACGCCGTGGCGCGAGCGCAGGAACTGCAGGGCGAACTCGCCCTTGAGGTTGTGGACGCCGGCCGTGGGGATGTTGAGACCGGTGTACTCGTCGAAGATCGGCGCGGTGACGCACACGTCGACGCCGCCGATCGCGTCGGACATCGCGATGACGCCCTGGAACGTGATGATGCCGGCGAACTGGATCGGCAGACCCGTGAGCTCCTGAATCGTCAGCACGACGCACGGCAGGCCGCCGTAGTACATCGCGACGTTGAGCGGCTCGGTCGAGTAGCCCTTGGTGTCGCCATCCTCATCCGGGCACTCCGGGATGCCGACGACCAGGTCGCGGGGGAAGCTGATGACGGTGGCGTTGGTCTGGTCCTGCGAGACGTGCAGCAGGATGTTGACGTCGTTGAGTTCGGCCGTCTCGTCCTCTTCGCTGCCGCCGATGCCGAGCTGGCCCGCGCGGGTGTCGCTGCCGACGATGAGGATGTTGAAGCCGCCGTCGATCGCGCCGATCTGCGGCGGCGGGCCCTCGGTCTCACCGATGAGGGCGACGGTGTCGCGCTGCGAGTAGATGCTGTTGAACGCGATGGCGCCCACCGATGCGCCGCTGACGAGGATGACCGCGAGGGCCGCGGCGGTGAACTTGAGGATCGACGGCCACGGGTTGGGCTTGCGCAGGCGGCCGTGACGGGCGATGCCCGGAAGCTTGGGCGTGCCGTCTGAACGGGTGCGCAGTTCGGACCGTGATCGGAACTCGGGCTGCGGAGTCGGCTGCAGTTCGCTCATGTGACGGATCCTTTCGTGCGCCCGACGAGGGGGCTGACGACGCTGACGCGGAGGGCGTGGGATTCGAACCCACGAGACATTTCTGCCCACCAGTTTTCAAGACTGGCTCCATCGGCCGCTCGGACAGCCCTCCCGGACTCGAACTTGAGTGTAACCGATGGGCGACAAGCGCCCCGGCAGGTGAGCCTAGAGGCCGACTCTGCTAGAACGCCGAGAGAAGCTGCGCGACACCGTCGTCGAGGTCGGAACCGGTGCGTTCGTTCGCTGCAGCGACCACCTCATCCGGCGCCTGCCCCATCGCGACCCCGCGACCCTCGACGGATGCCCACTCGAGCATGTCGATGTCGTTGCGTCCGTCTCCCACGGCCATCACTCGCGACCGGGGCACGCCGAGCAGCTCGCGCACCCGCTCGAGCGCCGTCGACTTGTTGACGCCGTCGGGGGCGATGTCGAGCCAGGCCGTCCAGCCGACGTTGTAGCTGACGCGGTGCAGGCCCATGCGCTCGACGACCGCGAGGAAGTCCTCGATCGCGTGCTCCGGCGAGATCACGACGACGCGGGTCGCGGGGTGCGCCATGAGCTCGGGGAAGTCGACCTTCTCGCTCACCGCGCCGAGCGTGCCATCCGGGAACCAGCCGGTGTAGCGGTACATGCCCGACTCGTCCTCGACGGCGTAGTTCGCCGACTCGAGGCTCGACTTGATCGTCGTGAGCACCTCGCGCGGATCGAAGGTCTCGACGTGGCTGCGGCGGTAGCCCTGGGGAGCGGTGGGGTCACGCTCCAAGGTGATGGCGCCGTTCGAGCAGACGACGTAGCGCGGGGTGATGCCGAGGCGGTCGAGGATGGGCAGCGTCATCGCGACCGAGCGGCCGGTGGCGAGGGTGACCTCGTGTCCGGCATCCCGCACCCTCTGCACCGCGGCGATGACGGTGTCGGCGAGGGTGCCGTCCTCATGCAGAACGGTGCCGTCGATGTCGAGGGCGATCAGCCAGTTCCGCGCGCTGGAGCTGGGAGCGGAGGTCATTTCTGACCTCCGCCGCGACGCCAGCGCCGAGCGCCGTCTCGGCGCTCGGTCATCGCGTGACCTCCAGGATCTCGAGCCCGCCGAGGTACGGGCGCAGCGCTGCCGGCACGACGACCGAGCCGTCGGCCTGCTGGTGGGTCTCGAGGATCGCGACGAGCCAGCGGGTCGTCGCGAGCGTGCCGTTGAGCGTGGCGACCGGGGCCGTCTTGCCGCTCTCCCCACGCGATCGGATGTCGAGGCGCCGGGCCTGGTAGGTCGTGCAGTTGCTCGTGCTCGTGAGCTCGCGGTAGGTGCCCTGGGTCGGCACCCACGCCTCCACGTCGAACTTGCGCGCGGCACTCGAGCCGAGGTCGCCGGCGGCCACATCGATGACGCGGTAGCTCAGCTCGCACGCCTGCAGCATCGCCTCCTGGAAGCCGAGCAGACGCTCGTGCTCCGCCTCGGCCTGCTCGGGCAGCACGTAGCTGAACATCTCGAGCTTGTTGAACTGGTGCACCCGCAGGATGCCGCGGTTGTCCTTGCCCGCCGACCCCGCCTCGCGCCGGTAGCAGGTCGACCAGCCGGCGTAGCGCAGCGGCCCGGCCGAGAGGTCGAGGATCTCGTCGGAGTGGTAGCCCGCCAGGGCGACCTCGCTCGTGCCCGTGAGATAGAGGTCATCGGCGGGGAGGTAGTAGATCTCGTCGGAGTGGGCGCCGAGAAAACCGGTGCCGGCCATGATCTCGGGGCGCACGAGCGTCGGCGTGATGAGCGGGGTGAAGTCGGCGGCGATCGCCTTGTCGAGAGCGAGGTTCATGAGCGCCAGCTCGAGGCGGGCGCCGACTCCCTTGAGGAAGTAGAAGCGACTGCCGGAGACCTTCACGCCGCGGGCGATGTCGATCGCCCCGAGCAGCTCGCCGAGTTCGGCATGGTCGCGCGGCTCGAAGTCGAACGCCGCGCGCTCGCCGTGCTCGCGCACGAGGGCCCAGTCGTCCTCTCCACCGGCCGGAACGCCGTCGATGATCACGTTGCCGATCGAGCCGACGATGCTCTCGAACGCGGCCTCGGCATCCTGCGACACCTGCTGAGCGGCCTTGACGCGAGCGGCCAGTTCCTGAGCTTCCGCGACGAGGGCGGCCTTCTGCTCCTTGGGGGCGGCGGCGACGGTCTTGCCGAAGGCGTTCTGCTCGGCCCGCAGGTTCTCGAACTCGCCGATGCGCGCGCGACGATCGGCGTCGGCCGCGATGGCGTCGTCGACGAGTGCGACGGAATCGCCTCGCGCCGCCTGCGATCGTCTCACCAGGTCGGGGTCGTCTCGCAGCAGTTGGGGGTCGATCACCCTGACAGCCTACCGAGGCGATGGCGTAGCGTTGGAGGCATGGCGACCCCCCGCGCTTCACGACCGCGCCGCGCCGCGGTGGTCTACAACCCCATCAAGGTCGACCTCGAGAAGCTGCGCGCGTCCGTGGATGCGGCGGCCGATCGTCATGGCTGGGCCGAGTCGGCGTGGTTCGCGACGACCGAAGAGGACCCCGGTCAGGGAGCCACGGCGAGCGCCCTGCGCCGTGATGCGGATGTCGTGCTCGCGGCCGGCGGCGACGGCACCGTGCGCGCGGTCGCCGAGGCCCTGCGCGGCACGTCCGTGCCCCTCGCGCTGCTGCCCCAGGGCACCGGAAACCTCCTGGCGCGCAACCTCGACCTGCCGCTCACCGACCTCGAGGCGGCCGTCGAGCTGGCGTTCTCCGGCGTCGACCGGCCGATCGACCTCGGGATCGCGGCGATCACCCGCGACGATGGGGCGTCATCGGAGCACGCCTTCCTCGTGATGGCCGGCCTCGGTCTCGACGCGAAGATGATCAAGAACACGTCGACGAAGCTCAAGAAGGCCGTCGGCTGGCTCGCCTACATCGATGGCATCGCGCGCTCCCTGCCCGAGCTCAAGCCCGTGCGGCTGCACTACCGCATCGACCGCGGCGTGCTGCGATCGATGAACGTGCACACGATCATCATCGGCAACTGCGGGGTGCTGCCCGGCGGCTTCCTGCTGATGCCGGATGCGCAGCCCGACGACGGCATCCTCGACATCGCCGCGCTGCGCCCGCGCGGACCGTTCGGCTGGGCGAAGGTCTGGCAGAAGGTCGCGTGGGAGAACGGCGTGCTGCGCAAGAGCGCGATCGGCCGCAAGATCATCGACCTCTCGGCCGATGTGCGTGACGTCACCTACCTCCGGGGCCGCGAGCTGTCGATGACGGTCGACGTGCCCCAGGAGTTCCAGCTCGACGGCGACGAGTTCGGCGAGGCCCTCGCCGTGCGCACGACGGTGGACCCGGGCGCGCTGCTCGTGAAGCTGCCGGCCTAGCCCGAGCGCGCTACTGCGGCTCGCCCGCGATGAGGCCGCGCAGCCAGTCGCGCGCCTCGACGAACGACTCGTTGCCGTAGCGCTGGGTGACGGTGATCGACTGCTTGTCGGCCCGCGGGTAGCTGCCGAGGAACATCACGTTGGGGCTGAAGCGCTTGAGGCCGAGGAGGGCGTCGGCGACCCGCTCATCCATGATGTGGCCGTCGAGGTCGATGACGAAGCGATAGCGGCCGAGGGCATCCCCGATCGGGCGCGACTCGAGCAGACTCATGTTGACGCCGCGCGTGGCGAACTGCTCGAGCATCTCGAGCAGGCGACCGGCCGTGTCGTCCGGCAGCTCGGCGATGATCGAGGTCTTGTCGGCTCCGGTGGGCTCGGGCAGCACGGTCGTGCGCGACACGAGCACGAACCGCGTGACGGCGTTGGGGTTGTCGCCGATGTTCTCGGCGAGCACCTCGAGGGCGTGGTGCTCGGTGATGCCCGGCGGGGCGACGGCGGCCTGAGCCACATCGCTCGTGAGCAGGGATGCCGCGGCCGCCACATTCGACGTCGCCGGCAGGTGTCCGTGGTCGGGCAGGTGCGCGTCGAGCCACCGGTGCGTCTGGCCATACGCGACCGGATGCGCGTTGATGACCTTCACGTCGGCCAGACTCGTGCCGGGTCGGGCCACGAGCACGAAGTTCACGGGCACGAGGTACTCGCCGATGATGCGCAGGTTCGGGATGCTCGCGAGCGCGTCCTGCGTCGCACTCACGCCGCCCTCGATCGAGTTCTCGATCGCGATCATCGCGGCGATCGACCGGCCGGAGACGACGTCATCCAGCGCCTCGCCGACGTTGTTGACGCTGCGCCACGGTTGTCCCGCGGCCTCGGGCACCTGCTTGAGCGCCGCCTCGGTGAATGTGCCGGCCGGCCCCAGGTAGGAGTAGGTCGTGGAGGGCACGGTCTCGGGCATGCGTCCACTGTAGCGGCGGGCATCCAAGTGCCAGACTGGACGCCATGACGCCCCCCGCCGGCCAGCCCGCCCAGCCCTCCGACCTCATCGACGTGCACGAGCTCGTGCAGGCGTACGTCGCGCGGGGTCCGGATGTCTCGATCCCGGCGCAGCGCGTCGCCTTCGGCACGAGCGGCCACCGCGGGTCGTCGCTCGACACCGCGTTCAACGAGACCCACATCCTCGCAATCACCCAGGCGATCGTCGAGTACCGCACCGCTCAGGGCATCACCGGCCCGCTCTTCATCGGCAAGGACACCCACGCGCTCTCGCGGCCCGCGGAGACGACGGCGCTCGAGGTGCTCGTGGCTCACGGCGTCGATGTGCGGGTCGACGAGTTCGACGACTGGGTGCCGACGCCCGCGCTGAGCCACGCGATCATCGCCTGGAACGCGGGCCTTGCCGGGCAGGTCTCGACGGGCTCGACCCGCGGGTTGGCCGACGGCATCGTCATCACCCCGAGCCACAACCCGCCCCGTGACGGCGGCTTCAAGTACAACCCTCCGCACGGCGGCCCCGCCGACAGCGATGCCACGAGCTGGATCGCCGATCGCGCCAACGCCCTCATCGCCGACGGGCTGCGCGACGTCACGCGCGCCGAGCCCACCGCGGTCGCGACCTACGACTTCCGCGGCGCCTACGTCGACGACCTCGCGAACATCATCGATCTTCCGGCGATCGCGAAGGCGGGCATCCGCATCGGCGCCGACCCGCTCGGCGGCGCGAGCGTGACGTACTGGGCGCTCATCGCCGAGCGCTACGGTCTCGACCTCACGGTCGTCAATCCGACGGTCGATCCGGCGTGGGCCTTCATGACGCTGGACTGGGACGGCAAGATCCGCATGGACCCGTCGAGCCCGAGCGCCATGGCCTCCGTCGTCGCCCGTCGCCACGACTACGACATCCTCACCGGCAACGATGCGGATGCCGACCGCCACGGCATCGTCACCCCCGACGGCGGCCTGATGAACCCCAACCACTTTCTCGCCGTGGCGATCGAGTACCTCTATACCCATCGCCCGAACTGGCGCGCGGATGCCGCCATCGGCAAGACCCTCGTCTCCAGCTCCATGATCGACCGCGTCGCCGCCGCCCTGGGACGCCGGCTGTGGGAGGTGCCCGTCGGGTTCAAGTGGTTCGTGCCCGGCCTCGTCGACGGCTCCGTCGGGTTCGGCGGGGAGGAGAGCGCCGGGGCGAGCTTCCTGCGCCACGACGGCACCGCGTGGACGACCGACAAGGACGGCATCCTGCTCGCGCTGCTCGCGAGCGAGATCCTCGCCGTCACGGGCAAGACCCCGTCCGTGCTCTACGCGGAGCTGGTCGAGCGCTTCGGCGACCCGGCGTACGAGCGCATCGATGCGGCGGCATCCCCCGAGCAGAAGGCGCGCCTCGGCAAGCTCAGCGGCGACGCCATCACGGCGATCGAGCTGGCGGGCGAGCCGATCATCGCCAAGCTGAGCGCGGCCCCCGGCAACGGCGCCGCGATCGGCGGGCTCAAGGTCGTCACCGAGAACGCGTGGTTCGCGGCCCGCCCGAGCGGCACCGAAGACGTCTACAAGATCTATGCCGAGTCGTTCCGCGGGCCGGAGCACCTCAAGGCGGTGCAGGCGGAGGCGAAGGTCATCGTGGATGCGGCGCTCAACGCCTGATCGCGCCTAGCCGTAGTCGGGCGCGGGCGGGAGCCCGAAGAACTCCTCGAGCGTCTTGATGCCCGTGAGCTTCATCTCGGTCGCGAGCTCCACGCCGACGTACCGCAGGTGGTAGGGCTCGTACTCGTAGCCGGTGATCGGGGTCATGCCGTCCTGATAGCGCACGATGAACCCGAACCGGTGAGCGTTCTCGGCGATCCAGGCGGCATGGGGGGTCGAGCCCCAGCACGGCTCCAGGGCGCAGCCCTGATCGGGCAGCGCATTCACGTCGACGGCCAGGCCGGTCTGATGCTCGCTGTGTCCGGGCCGCGCGCTCGTGAGGTCGGCCCCGGCCTGACCCAGCGACGAGACCCAGCCGGCGTAGACGCTCTCCTGCGTCGAGTAGCTGCGATAGCTGCTCTGCACCTGCAACGACAGCCCGGTCTCGGCGGTGATGGCGGCGAACATCTGCACGGCCGCGTCGGAGGCGACCTGACGCAGGTACGGCTCGTTGATGTACGGCAGGGGCACGCTCACGAGGTCACCGGGCTCGTAGCCCTGCACCGCGAGGGGGCGCTGCTTGTTGACGACGACCCAGAGGCTCGCGGCATCGTCGATCGACTGCGCCGTCGTGTCGAACGTC